>JAMOMX010000047.1 GCA_027066935.1 Sulfurimonas sp.
ACTAAGCATCTCCTCACTAAACGAACAAATAAAAACCCTACTTGAGACAAGCTTTACTCGTGTTCTTGTTGAGGGTGAGCTCTCACGCGTTACTTTTCATAATTCTGGTCATATATATTTTACTTTAAAAGATAGTGATTCTGCTGTTAGTGCTGTAATGTTTCGTGGTAATGCTTCAAAATTAAAATTTCAACTCAAAGAGGGACAAAAAGTTATACTTGATGGTGCTATCACTCTTTACAAACCTCGTGGAAGTTACCAAATAAACTGTTTCAATATAGAGCCATCAGGTAAAGGGGCTTTAGCATTAGCCTATGAACAGTTAAAGCAAAAACTCTTCGATAAGGGTTATTTTGCCCCAGAGATAAAGAAGCAACTTCCAAAATTTCCAACTCGTATAGCCCTAGTTACATCTGCAACTGGTGCAGCGTTGCAAGATATGTTAAAAGTAGCACAACAGAGGTATAAAAATTTAGAAATAGATATTTATGATGTGCTAGTCCAAGGTGATAGTGCGGCAACTTCAATTTCACTTGCTATAGCTTTAGCGGACACAAAAGGTTACGATATCATCATAACAGGGCGTGGTGGTGGAAGTATGGAGGATTTATGGGCATTTAATGAAGAGATTGTTGCAGATGCAATATTTATGGCAAAAACTCCAATAATCTCAGCGGTAGGACATGAGATAGATAATGTTATAAGTGATGAAGTAGCAGATTTACGAGCACCAACTCCAAGTGCTGCAATGCAGATGTGTCTACCAGATACAAATGAGTTGTATCAGTATTTAGATGGCATCTCAAACCAGTTTGCACAAAAGCTAGAGCAAAAAATATATAATAAAAAACAAGAATTATCTCATCTTCGTAACTCTTTCATTCAACACTCAATAGATAGAAAAATAACTCAAAAATTAGAGATACTAAAACAACTAAAAGAAAATTTTTCACAAAATATTTCTTTTAAATTAAATGTTGCTCTAAACCAAGTTAACAATTTACAAAAAATGCTAGAATCCAACCATCCAAAACTAAAAAATAAAAAAGGTTTTGCACAAATCTCACAACAAAATAAGCTTATAAAATTATCATCATTAAATATAGATGATAGTTTTGAGATTATGGATGATAAAATAAAAATTAGTGCAAAAGTTATAACCAAGGAAAAAATAAAAAGTTAAAAAATAAATGTATAATAACACTAACTAAAAGTAAGGATTATATTTGTGAAAAAATTTTTAATTGTTGTAAGTGTGTCTATAGCTTTATTTTTTACAGCTTGTACACAAGAAACTCAAAATAAAATTGGTCGTACTCTTCAAAACTGGACGGGGACTGATGGTGTTTTAGATATCTATATGGGTGAAAAACTTGTTAAGAGATTTATTAAAATAGATAAGCTCTCAACTGCTGAGGCAACACAGGGCAGCTCCCCTAGAACTTATAGATACGGTTATGGATATTTAGATAAAAACTTTAATTTTAAAGTAGATAATGGTGAAAGAAAAATTTACTTTGAGATAAGTGATTATGCTACACCCTATATTTTTTATGATAATCCAGGGGTAAAGTAGTTGGAAGTTTTAGATCTTTTTAAATATTTAGTAGAATCTAAGAGTGAGACACCAGATGATGGGGGTCTTTTAGATTTTATAGAAAAATATTTACCAGAATTTACGCCAATACGGATAGATATTAAAGATACTAAAAATCTTTTTATATATAAAAAATTTGGAGATGGTGAACATCTTTGTTTTGCTGGTCATGTAGATGTTGTCCCTGCTGGAGATGGTTGGGATACTGACCCTTATAAATTGACAAAAAAAGATGGTTATTTGTATGGTCGTGGTACTCAAGATATGAAAAGTGGAGTTGCTGCTTTTACTCAAGCTGTTAGCGAGGTTAAAGAATTTGATGGAACATTATCTCTATTACTTACTTCAGATGAAGAGGGTGAAGCTACATATGGAACCATAAAAGTTTTAGAGTATCTAAAAGAAAAAAACAAGCTACCAGATGCTGTAGTTGTAGCAGAACCAACGTGTGAAGATAATTTTGGAGATGCTATAAAGGTAGGGCGGCGTGGTTCCATAAATGGATATTTAACTTTAAAAGGAAAACAAGGTCATGCAGCATATCCCCAAAAAGCTATAAATCCGATTCATAATATCTCTAAGATATTAGGTAATATGGCAGGTGTAAACATTGATGATGGAGACCAGTTTTTTTCACCCTCTAAATTTGTAGTAACTGATATAAGAAGTGGTATGCAGGCTACAAATGTAACTCCAAATGAACTCAAGATGATGTTTAATGTTCGCAACACTACTCTCACTACACAAAAAGAAGTTAAAATGTTCATTCAAAACCATTTTAGCGGATTAGATTATGAGCTAAAGCTAACACAAGGTTCATACCCATTTTGTACAAATACTGATACAAAAATAGTAAAAAAGATAGATAAAGCGATAGAAAAAATCACAGGCATAAAACCAAAACACTCAACTGCTGGTGGAACGAGTGATGCACGTTTTGTTGCTCAATTTGGTATCGATGTGATAGAGTTTGGTGTTAAAAATGATACTATTCATGCTATAAATGAAAGAACTACAGCTAAAGAGATTAAAGACTTATATGAAGTTTTTAAAGAGTTAATTAACTCTTGGCAATAAAAATCAAGGAAATAAATGAAATATATACAAACAAGTAAAGCTCCATCGGCAATAGGTCCATACTCTCAAGCAGTAGTAGCAAATGGTATGGTTTATACATCAGGTCAAATTGCGCTTACACCAAAAGGTGTTATGTTAGAAGATGATGTCGTAGTTCAAACAAAACAAGTGTTAAAAAATCTTCAAGCAGTTTTAGAAGAAGCGGGTAGCTCTATGAGCCAAGTTGTAAAAACTACAATTTTCATAGATTCTATGGATGATTTTGGAACTATAAATGAAATATATAAAGAAGCTTTTGGCTCACATAAGCCAGCACGCGCAACTGTAGCTGTAAAAACTCTTCCAAAAAATGCACTTGTAGAGATTGACGCAGTAGCTTTAGTTAATTAGTTAGGGGTCGATAAAGAGAAGAAAATATTTGATCTCTTCTCTTTTTATATATTTTAAGCTTGCTCTTTTGTAGCAGCTATAATTGCCTTAACAACACTTGGATCCTCTAGTGTAGAGATATCTTGAGTAATCTCTTCACCCGCAGCAATAAGACGAAGTATGCGACGCATAATTTTACCAGAGCGAGTTTTTGGAAGTCCTGAGACAAACACAAAACGGTCACATTTTGCAAATGCACCTACCTCATTTTTAATAATATTATTTATCTCTTTAGCCATCTCTTCATATCCTGCATGCTCTTTTAAGTTTAAGATAACAAACGCACAAAGAGATTCCCCTTTGATATCATGTGGCTGAGATACAACAGCGGATTCTGCAACAAATTCTGCATTTCCAATGCTTGCTTCAACTTCTGCACTACCTATGCGGTGACCAGAAACATTCATAACATCATCTGTCCGACCAGTTATAGTTATGTATCCTTTTTCATCAACCATCGCACCATCACCTGAAAAATAAACAGGCTTGCCATTTTTTTTACAATCACCAAAGTATGACTTTTTAAATCTCTCAGGGTCACCCCAAACACCTCTTATCATTGCAGGCCATGGTTTAGTTATACAAAGTAAGCCTTTTTCTCCTATTGGTGTAGGTGTACCATCAGCTTCAATAACCTCTGCCATAATTCCAGGAAGAGGAAGTGTCGCACAACCAGCTTGAATAGGTGTAGCACCTGGAAGTGGAGATATCATATGTCCACCAGTTTCCGTTTGCCACCATGTATCAACTATGGGGCAAGTTCCACCACCAATTTTATTGTGATACCACTCCCATGCTTCAGGGTTAATAGGCTCACCAACAGTTCCAAGAATCCTAAGAGAGCTTAAATCGTATTTATCTGGTTCATCATTACCAACTTTATGAAGCATACGGATAGCTGTAGGTGCTGTATAAAATTGAGTTACTTTTAAATCTTGTATCATTTTCCACCAACGCCCAGCATCAGGATAGAGTG
>JAMOMX010000048.1 GCA_027066935.1 Sulfurimonas sp.
ATAAAATCAAAAAAAACCTCATACTAAACTCTCCTTTTTAGCTTTACACCCATCTCTACATGATGTGTATATGGAAACTGATCAAAAAGTGCCATTTCGATTATATCATGTGTCTTATAAATAATTTCTAAATCACGAACTAAACTCTCAGGGTTGCAAGATATATATAGTATGTTATCATATCTAGCACTAAACATAGAGGTAGTACTATCCATTCCGCTACGAGGGGGATCTACAAAGATGGTACTGAAGTTGTATCTATCTATATCAACATCTTTCATGCGACGAAATTCACGAACCCCATCAAGAGCCTGTGTAAACTCCTCTACACTCATGCGTACAAACTCAATATTATAAATATCATTTAATTCCATATTGGTTTTTGCCGCATTTATAGATGATTTAGATATCTCTGTAGCTAAAACTTTATTAAATTTTGTAGCAAAAGGGATTGTAAAGTTTCCAGCACCACAATAAAGTTCAAGTAAATCATCATTATTTTTTTCAAGAGAGTTAATAATCCAAGATATCATTTTTTCATTTACTTTTGCATTTGGTTGAGAAAAGCTATTTTCAATATAGTTGAACCTATACTCTTTGTCTTCTATATTTAAACTCTCTGTTATATAATCTTGAGTAACTACAAGTTTTTGCTTACGAGAACGACCAATAATATATATATTTAACTCTTTAGCTATCTCTTTAGCTATACTCAACCAATCTTCATCAAGTTTTCTATGATATAAAAAAGAAACTACAATCTCACCATTTTGTGAAGATAAAAAATCAATTCCAAAAAGCTTAAAATCTATATTTTTAGTTTTAATAAGCTTTATTAGTTTTGGCATTAAAATATTTATATGTATATTTGCCTGTGGACAAGAATCTATTAAAACAACTTTTTTAGATTTGTCTTTATTGTTCATAGCATAAAAAATTTCATCTCCAACATGCCAGAGTTTAAACTCACATCTTGAACGATAATTTAATTGTGGAGATTCAAAAACCAAAATTTCACCATCAAAAAAAGGTAAAAATCTCTCTTTATTTAGATCTAATTTTTTCTTTAGTTGAGCATCATAGCCATTTTCATATACTACACATGCTCCACATTCGCCAAAATATTTACAATCCATTATTACCCTATTTTATAGAAGCTATTAGGTTGCCTATAAGCAAGTTCCATCCATCAATGAGGATAAAGACAAGTATCTTAAAAGGCAAGGATATCATAACAGGTGGGAGCATCATCATACCCATAGACATTAGGATAGATGCAACTACCATATCTATAACTAAAAATGGTAAAAATAGTAAAAATCCTATCTCAAAAGCAGTTTTTAGCTCACTAATTACAAATGCAGGAATAATTACTGATAATGGAACATCTGCAATAGTTTGTGGATTTTCCATCTCTCTTATTCTGAAAAAAAGTGCTAAATCTTTCTCCCTTGTATTTCTAATCATGAAATTTTTAAAAGGCAATGTTGTTTTATCAAAAGCTTCTTCATAACCAATTTTTTCTTCTATATATGGTTTTATGCCATCATTATATGCTTTGGTTCCAATTGGTTCCATTACAAAAAAGGTAAGTATCATAGCAAGCATCACCAATAATTGAGTTGGTGGAACTTGTTGTGTACCCAAAGCTTGTCGCAAAAATCCAAAAACAATTACAAACCTTGTAAAAGTTGTCATCACTAAAATCATAGATGGCGCTAAAAACAGAAGTGTTAAAAGTACTAAAACATTTAATGAACTTACAAGTTGTTGCGGACCATCAGGCGCAGATAAAGAAAAATTCATAGTTGGTATAGTTACAGTTTCTGCTCCAAGAAATGAAGTAAAAAGAGCCAGTATAATGACTAGTCTCATCATTATTGAGTTGCCGCCTTATCTAAAACAGATTTTTTTATTTTTGATTTGTCATCTAAAGAGGAACCAAAGAAGTGAAGCTCAACTCTACGGTTTTTTTCACGACCAATTTTTGTAGCATTTGTGGCTTTTGGTGAGTATTGTGCATAGCCAGAGGCGCTTATGCGTTTTGGATCAACTCCATCAAGTAACAGCTCTTGTAAAACTGATATACCACGAGCAGAAGAAAGCTCCCAGTTATCTTTAAATGGAGAATTTTTACTTGGTGATAAGTTGTCTGTATGTCCCTGAACACTTACCTTTATACTATTTGGCATCTCCTCTATAATAAGTGCTATGCGTTTTAAAAATAATAAAGCATCTTCATTATAAATTTCAGCACTTCCAGCTTTAAACAATAATGCAGCTGGCAACTCTATAACAAAACCATCTTGAGCCTCTTCTATTGTTACAGCTGGACCATGACCTTTTTCCATCATCTCATTTGCATCCATTATCGCTTGAGATACTTTATTTACTTGTTGAGATGTTTCTGTTTTTGCATCTATTGGGGTTGATTCTTGGATACGCTCTTTTGATATCTCTGTTTTAATACCACCCTCTAATACACTCATAGCACCTGATAATGATCCAATAGCTTCAGATATCTTTTTTGCATCCATACTCGACATCGATAATAAAAGAACAAAAAAACATAAAAGAAGAGACATCAAGTCTCCAAAAGCAGCTAGCCACCCTGGTAGACATCTTTCACATTCAGGACATTTTTTTTTAGCCATATCTACTCACTAATATCGCGTTGTGCTGGTGGTAAATAAGCTAATAGTTTTGCTTCTAAATCTCTTGGAGCATCACCAGCTTGGATAGACATAATTCCAGTAAGAATAATCTCTTTTACAATTGTTTCTTCACCGCTTCTAATTCCTAAAATAGTAGCGATTGGCGTACCAAAAACATTTCCAATTATCGCACCATACATTGTTGTAAGTAATGCAACTGCCATAGATGGACCAATTGCTGATGGGTCTGCCATATTTAAAAGCATCGCAACAAGACCAATAAGTGTACCAACCATACCCATAGCCCCTGCTAATCCTGCCCATTGTGAAAATATTGAGGCGTTAACTTTATGGCGTTCAGAAGTTTGATCCATCTCTATCTCTAAGAGTGAGCGAATAGTATCAGGTTCACTCCCATCAATCGCCATAGAGAGACCTTTTTTTAAAAAATCATTCTCTTCATTGTTTGCTTCACTCTCTAATGCCAAAAGACCATCTTTTCTTGCTTTTGAAGAGTATGATACAAGTTTTTTTATAAGTTCAGCTTTATCAAACACAGGTGGTTTTATAGCTACCATAAAGATTTTAACAAATTGCTTCATCTGCTCTGGTTTAAACGAGATAAGAAGAGCACCTATACTACCACCAACAACAATTAAAACTGAAGGGATATCAATGTAAGCACCAACACCAACACCCATAGACATAGCACCCATAAGAAGAGCCATAATTAAAACAATACCAATGACCGTACCTAAATCCATTTAAAAGCCTCTATAAAAAATAATTATCTCATAATACCACTTTACTTTAAAAATATCTATTAAAATGGTAAAATTCCATAAATAACTAATAAAATAAAATTTCAGTTCTCTTAAACAGTATATTTTTATAACTTTAAAGAGTTGGTATAGATTTTAATATATTATGAATATTTAGATAAAAAAAAGAAGTTTAAATGAATAAAAACAATATCAGTATTATCATACTAGCGGCTGGAAAAGGTAGCCGTATGAAATCGTCTAAAGCAAAAGTTTTACACAATATAAGTGGAAAACCTATGCTTTATCACATCATAAAAGCTTCATTAGAGATAAGTGATGATATCTCAGTAGTAATTGCCCATCAAAAAGAGGCAGTTCAACAACAGATGAGTTTTTACTTTGATAATATCAACTTTATAACTCAAGATGTAAAAAACCTTCCAGGTACTGGTGGAGCTATGAAAGATGTAGAACCCAAAAATGAAAAAGTTTTAGTTTTAAATGGAGATATGCCACTAATAGATGCAAAATCATTGGAGGGATTTCTAACTACTGATGCTGATATTATAATGTCAATTTTTGAGCTTGAAAATCCTGATGGTTATGGTCGTGTAAAGATAAAAAATAATCAAGTAC
>JAMOMX010000049.1 GCA_027066935.1 Sulfurimonas sp.
TGTATGAAAATGGCTTTAATGTTTATTTGTATAGTGTTAAAGATGTTAGAGATTCAACTCTTGCAAGTTTAAGTAAGCTTAGTGGAGTTAAAAAAATAGATATGTTACATAAAATTTCTTGCAACAATGGTATAAATGCTCTTAGTGATAGTGAATTTTAGCTAAGTTTTTGGGTAAATTTTTTCTCATTTTTCATTAGCCAAATAAATGTGTCAGCTACAGCTTTATAAAGTTCAGCTGGAATTTCATGGTCTATCTCTAAATCCACAAGTGAGTTTACAAGTGCTTTATTTGCAAAAATAGGTACATCAAACTCTTTTGCTTTTTTGATAATAATCTCTGCAATATTTCCTTTACCTTTAGCTACAACTGTTGGTGCTTTATCTATCTCTTTATCATATTTTAGTGCTGCAGCTTTAGTTGGCATAAGGGATTAATATCTTGCACTTATATTATCAACTTCATCCCACGATAAAGAAGTGTTTTTTGTTTGATGAGAAATTATATGGGAGAGATATCTAGCAAACATATCAGTTTCAACATTTACTTTTGAGCCTTTTTTATAATTTTTAAATAGTGTTTCTTTCATGGTATGTGGAATAATTGTCAATCTAAAACTATCATCACCTACATCATTTATAGTTAAACTAACTCCATCGATGGTGATTGAACCTTTAGGAACTACAAAAGCCATATATTTGCGAGGAAGTTTGATAAAAACATCAAAAGAGTTACCATTGTTTTTAATCTCTTTTATTTCGCCTATGCAATCAATGTGACCTTGAACAACATGACCCTCAAACCTATCACCCATCATCATTGCAGGTTCAATGTGAACTTCATTTTTGTAATTTTCAATTGCTAAAAGTTTTTGGCTCTCAGGAGATAGCTCTACACTAAAACCATCATTTAAAATATTTACAACTGTTAAACAAGCCCCGTTTATAGCTATTGAGTCTCCAAGCTTTGCTTTATGGTTAGCTTTTATACTAAGTGTTGAACCGACAAAGTTTTTAACAGTTGCAATCTCTCTAATTAATCCTGTAAAAATGACAACTCCTTAACTTTATAATCTTTTGTTACTCAAATTATACTTAAAAATGATAAAATTCGATTAATATATAAAAAATAGATTCCAAATCAAGTTTGGAATGACAGAAATTGAGTTTGGAATGACAAATTTTCGTCATTCTGAACTTGATTTGGAATCTAATAAGTGAAAAATATGAATTATGATGTAATAGTAGTTGGTGGTGGTCATGCTGGTGTTGAAGCAGCTCTTTGCTCAGCTAGAATGGGTAACAAAACTATTTTAATCTCAATGCTTGCAGAAAATGTAGGAGCTACTAGTTGTAACCCTGCTGTTGGGGGACTTGCAAAAGGTCATTTAGTGCGTGAGCTAGATGCACTTGGTGGAGAGATGGGTCTTATTACCGATGAAGCTGGAATACAATTTCGTATACTTAACCAAACAAAAGGTCCAGCAGTTCGTGGAAGTCGAGCACAAATAGATATGGATAAATACAGAATAATTGCTAGAAATACCGTACTAAATACTAAAAATTTAAATCTTACTCAAGAAACAGTAGAATCTTTGATAATAGAAGATAATGTTGTTAAAGGGGTAAAAACTGATTTGCTAAATCTATACATGGCAAAAAAGGTGATCATAACCTCAGGTACATTTTTAAATGGAATTATTCATATTGGAGAAGTTCAAAAAAAAGGTGGTCGTTATGGAGAAGAGAGAAGCGAGGGATTAAGTAGCTCACTTAAAAATGATGCAAATTTAAGTTTAGCAAGATTAAAAACTGGTACTTGTGCTAGACTTGATAGCTCAACTATTGATTTCTCAGTGATGGAGGAGCAAGGTGGAGATGGACTACCAAATCCTTTTTCTTTTAGAACTGATAGGAAAAAATTTCGTGAAACTAAAAAACAATTACCTTGTTATATAGCTTATACAAATGAGACAACACATGAAATTATCTCTTCAAATTTTTATCGAGCGCCACTTTTTACTGGTCAAATAGAGGGTAAATCTCCAAGATATTGTCCATCTATTGAAGATAAAGTAAGTAAATTTGCAGATAAAGATAGACACCATCTCTTTATAGAGCCACAAACAATGGACAATACGGAGTGTTATATAAATGGACTTTCAACTTCTTTGCCACCAGAAGTTCAACGAGATATGATTAAGTCTGTAAAAGGTTTAGAAAATGCAAAAATAGTTCGCTATGGATATGCGATAGAGTATGATTTTGTAGATCCTCGTGAGCTTAAACATTCGTTAGAAACTAAAAAAATAAGTGGACTTTATTGTGCTGGTCAAATTAATGGAACAACAGGTTATGAAGAAGCAGCAGCTCAAGGCTTAATGGCTGGAATAAATGCAAGTCTAAGCTTGCAAGATAAAGAGCCTCTCATTTTACGCCGTGATGAGGCATATATTGGTGTTTTGATAGATGATTTGGTAACAAAGGGCACAAACGAGCCTTATCGTATGTTTACAAGTAGAGCTGAGTATAGACTTTTACTTCGCGAAGAGAGTGCTGATACAAGACTGAGTAAATATGGACATCAACTTGGTCTTTTAAGTGATGAATATTATGAGAGTGTAAAACAAAAAGATAAACAAATTAAAGATGGTTTGGCAATATTATTAAACACTAAGTTTACACCAAACAAAGAGTTCAACACATTTTTAGAATCAATAGATGAAGAAAAGATTAAAGATATTCAAAGTGCACAACAGTTGGTTGCTCGAAAAAGTTTTGATATAGATAAGATGATTAAATTAATCCCAGAGTTAGATAAACATAGTGACTATATAAAAGAAGAAATTTTGGTTGAGGGAAAATACTTTAACTATATTAAAAAGCAAGCTGATGAGATAAAGAAGATGAAAAAGTATCTTCGCATTAGTATCCCAGAGAGTTTTGATTTTAAAAGTGTAAGTGGATTATCAAATGAGATAGTTGAAAAACTGGAGAGTTTTAATCCTCCAACTCTTCAAGCAGCATCTCAAATAAGTGGTATAACACCAGCAGCAATAGAGATACTTCATATATATATAAAAATAGCAAAAAATAAATAAATTAGATCCTGAATAGAGTTCAGGATGACAAAGGATACAATAAGATGAAAAATTTTTACTATGTACACACAGGGCACAGAGTAGGTCTTGATAGATTTAGAAGGGCTATAGCTATAGTTCGAGAACTTCAAAAAAAAATGGAAATTACACTTCTTTGTTCAGACTTTCGTATAGCGCATGAGGCTAGACATTTTGGAATAGATTTGTGTGTAGGGATAGATATAGTTAGAAATATTCCACAAATTGCATATCATGGAGATAGGCTTATATTTGATTCAGATGAAGCTAATCCATTTATGCTTGAAGATATGAAACAGTATTTTTCAAAATTCGTACATATAGATAACTCTAAACCAGTAGTAGATGAAAAATACTTTGTACAAACTCCAAAAACTATAAAGCTAGCTCTCTTTTTTGGTGATGATGATTATGAAAAAGATTTAGAGAAGAACTTAGATATGTTTGATGGCTTAGATGCTGAGCTACTTTTAGGATTTTATTATTTTCTTGATTATCAAGAGATGTTAAAAACTAAATTTAAAAAGTTTCATGAATTTGAAGACTATGATAAGGTAATTACAACTTCAGAAATTCTTATAACATCCTCTCCACAGGCAGTTTTAGAGTGTTTGGCATCTGGTGGAAAACCTATATATCTCCAAAGAGCAGATTATCCAGATGATTTTTCTAACCTTTATGAATTATTAAATATTCCTATAATACAAAACTTTAATAAAACTCTAATAATATCGTTGTTAGCGAGTTTTGATGGGTATAATATTCAACCTCTAGAAAAGAATTTATCAAATTTACTTCTTTTATAATGTGTTAAGATTAATTTAGTATATAATTGACCTTTAAATTTCACAATAAGTGAGCAAGCATGAAAGAAAATAGTCGTAGAGGATTTATGGGAAAACTATTAGGTGGTTTTGCC
>JAMOMX010000050.1 GCA_027066935.1 Sulfurimonas sp.
AACGTTAAGAAATACCAAGAGTACAGGCTGAAACGGCTTGAAAACAAGCTAATATGACAAATTATCCTTTATCTGGGCTATAAAATAGGAAATTTATTATTAGTCGCTAGTTATGCTGAGGTCTCATACAATTAACACTGAAAAGAATGTTGAACTCTATGTTTTTTTTAGTGAGGATATAAAGAAATGGAAAAAAAACAATGATAGATACTCAATCTATCTTTCAGAGAATAGCCTCAAGGAAAATAGTTTTAAACATAAAATATTTAATAAATCTCTAGCAAAAACTATCGATATCAGATTACAAGTTTCAAAGATGAGGGAGTTCACAACACTAATAATTGATGGTATTTTTATAGAGCAAGCAATTACAAAAGCTATTTCATACTACAAAGGTATTTATCCCGATAAAGAATTATTACGACCAAGCATAAATAGTGTAATTATCAATATTCTTAAAATGTATAGTTATTACTTTTTAACAGACTACCCAATAAATTGTCATGTTTATTATTATGAGGAAGATTTAGAAAAAGAAGGCTTGGAGAAATATAACAACAAATTTAAAACAAAAGAAGGCATAACAGGAAGGGTATATATTGATCGAACTGATGATTTTGTTTGGGTAGAAATAATAACTCACGTCAAAAGAGTTAGTCACTCTGAAAATATTATCTTAGTTGTAAATGATCATATTTATGACATAGAGCTCAATAATTATATGGATAAGAATATGGATCTTATTTTAATAACAAATCCTCCTTCTTTTACAAATTATATATCAGGAGATATTATTTATCCTCTTGCTAAATCTATGGGGTTAGAAGCGCATGAGTTTTAATTTAGCAAAAATCAAAAAAGCCTAACAAGGCAATTAATTATGGACTTGCGTAAGTCGGGCATCTCAAGCTTTAATCAATGTGCAATTAACGCAAGCCTATTATTGCGGCGTTAGACTACAATAATCTTGAAAATCACTTATCTGCCCATACACTCTCCTAATACTTATAATTAATTAAAGAAGGAGGATGAAATGAGAAAAGTAATAATTACAGACTTAACCAGATTCTCAACAGCTGAAAGAGTTTGCACTGCTGCAGTTGATATGAATACAGGTGAATGCATCAGACCCATACCCTATTTACTTAGTAGTAGATGTGCTGAGTTAAATATTCAACCTGGTTCAATACTAAAAGGAGATTTTGATTTTAAAAAAGATGCAGAAAACCCTCATATTGAGGATGCTTTCCATAAAAATTTACAGTTTTTAGGTCCTTCAACTACAGAAGGCTTTAAGGGAGTGCTTGACAATACATTATCAGAATCGGTATCTGCTGGTTTTGGTATTAAGTTTGCTGAAGGTCAAAAGCATATTCCGGTTGGAGAAGTAGCTACTTGCTCTATAATTACGATAAAAGTCGCCCCTGAAAATTTTCAAATTATTGAAGATCAATATAAAGCTGGTAAAATAAAGGCTTCTTTTACTGATAATAATGGTGATAGTTATCGTTTTTTATCAATTACAGATAGAGGCTTTTATGATTATGCTATGAGTCATCAAAATGATGATAAACTGGCAGACTTACAAGCATTTATATTGAATCAAGATGAAATATACCTCAGAGTTGGAGTTGGTCGGGTGTATGAATCAAATGATGGTAGAAATGGGTACTGGTTGCAAGTTAATGGGATATACACTTTCCCTGATTTTCTGGAAGAGATAAGAAGTTATGGGTAGTGATGATTCTAAAATAGAAATCTATACAATCGGTTTCACACAAAAAAAAGCAGAAGTTTTCTTTAACTTTATAAAATCTTCAGGTATTAAAACACTAATTGATGTTAGGTTAAATAATGTGTCTCAATTAGCGGGGTTTGCTAAAAGAGATGACTTGAAATTTTTTCTCAATGAACTCTGTAAAACAGAATACATTCACCTACCCGATTTAGCGCCAACAAAGGATATTCTTGACTCTTATAAAAAAAAGGAAATTTCATGGGAGAAATATGAAGACAAGTTTTTAAATTTAATGGCTAAACGTAATATAGAAAGAACTGTTCAAGCAACTTTGTTGGAAAAGGGATGTTTGTTATGTAGTGAACATGAACCTCATTTATGTCACAGACGTTTAGTTGTTGATTATTTAAACGAAAATTCTGAATTAAATTTGAAAGTAAAACACTTATATTAAAAATGAATAATATTGTTATTATTTACCCAGAACTTTTTAATTGTTATGAAAAGTTTTCTAGAAAAGTTATATTTTTAATTCAAAATATCACAGATTTTTCAGTATCTTATGTAAGTGATCCAAATGGCTTTATTGAGAAGTTATTTAATGAAACCCATTCTTCTATAAAAATAGAACAAATTAAAACACTTGAATCAAGTCATGCAACACATGGAGTAGTTTTTGATGATGGTGAAGAGTTTCCTAAAGATATATTGTATTTTAAATCTAAAAAAATACCTTTGAAGATTATAAATATTGATATAACACGTGTAGTCAATATAAAGAAAGAAACAAAATATCAGAACCCTAAAAGCACTCCTAAATATGAGTATATTGGTCGAGGATCATACTGGGGGAACCCTCATTCTATGCATGAAAATGGCAACTCAAGGGAAGAGGTTATCCGTAAATTCAAATATGATTTTGATTATGAGAAATTCCCAAACAAAAAGAAATCAGAGGTTTATAAACTTGCAGGAAAAAGGTTAGGTTGTTTCTGTAAACCATTAGCGTGTCATGGTGATGTACTTGCAGATTATTTAAATAGTTGGGATGATGGAAAATAAAAGAGTCTAACAAGGCAATTAATTATGGACTTGCGTAAGTCGGGCATCTCAAGCTTTAATCAATGTGCAATTAACGCAAGCCCATTATTGCGGCGTTAGCTCTCTGCTAGGCAAAAGCATAAAGTACAAGTAATTTAATATAGTTTTACTTAAACAGAGCAACGGAGTGAAAGTATTAATCAACAAAGGAATAAACTTGATGACAACAATTAGTGATTTATACAGAATAAAGAATGGGGGAAGCTTGTCTCCAGACGAGTGCCAACAAATAAACAAGTTGTTGTCAAAAATAACAATAGATAAAATACCTAAAGAGCAATACACAAATGTAGCAGACTATCTTGTTACAGCTCTTAATATAGATTCAGTTGAAAAAGATCTAGTTCCAGATCTCGATGCATTATTACTTCAGCTACAAAATATTGTGTAGAGCCCACTACTAAAGCATTTAAAGCAAAGTGTTTCTTTTTTTCTATTCTGTTAAAATGCATTATAGAAACAGAGGAAAAATACATGACTATCGCTGAAATTTCAAAAATGAGTGTTATTGAGCGTCTTCAGACAATGGAAGCCCTATGGGATTCCCTCACTCACGAATCTACTGAAATAGAGTCACCTGCATGGCATGGTGATATTTTGTCTGAAAGAAAAGAAAAAATTAAAAATGGTAGTGCAAGCTTTATATCATTAGATGAATTAAAAGCTAAAAATGATAAATGAATATCAAAAATATTCAAATATTATCAGAGGCTGTGGAAGACCTAGAAGTTGGTCGTCTCTTCTACGAAAAACAAGAAAAAGGAGTTGGTGGTTATTTTTGGGACTCTCTCATATCTGATATAGAGTCTCTGCTTATTTATTCAGGTGTGCATTCTAAAGTACATGGTTACCACCGAATGACATCAAAAAGGTTTCCTTATTCAATTTATTATTTTGTAGAAAGTAAAACAACTTATGTTGTTGCTGTTTTACCTCAAAGGAAAAATCCTAATTGGATTGCTAGAAAATTAATGAAAAAAAGCTAACAAGGCAATTAATTATGGACTTGCGTAAGTCGGGCATCTCAAGCTTTAAGCAATGTGCAATTAACGCAAGCCCATTATTGCGGCGTTAGGTCTCTGCGAGGCAAAAGCATTAGTTACAAGTATTAAGGCAATCATCTTCTCATACAAAAGTGGCAAAAAGGAGGGGGGTGAGTTTGGCTCTATAAGACAATTGGAGAGATGAGTTAAA
>JAMOMX010000051.1 GCA_027066935.1 Sulfurimonas sp.
TGAATCAATAATTTTTTGTTGACAACCTTTATAGCCATCTACACATGCATATAAATTTATGAAAAAAAATGAAAGTGTAAGCAAAAGCTTTAACACTTAGTTCCCTCCAAATGGATTGGTACCGCCCATACCGCCAAGCATACCCATTGTTGAGCTTTCTTGGTTTTTTTGAACCATTGTATAGGCATCATTTATTGCACCTATTAGTAGTATTTGGAGTGTATCTTTATCACTAAGCAAAGAGTCATCAATATTTAAGTCAATAATCTCCCCTCTGCCGTTGATATTTACTTCTATCATACCACCACCAGTTTTTACACTAAATGTTTTAGATTCTAGTTCTTCTTTAAGCTTAGCTACATTGCCCTGCATACCCTCAAGCATTTTAGCCATATCGCCCATGTTTCCAAACATTATTTTTCTCCTATTAGATAGTATCTAGTATTTCATCAATGTTGTTTTCATCATTTACTAAAACAACTTTTGGTTTGTAGTTCTCTAATTCTTTTTCACTGTATGAAGCATAAGCAACAATGATAATTTTATCACCCTTATGCACTTTTCTAGCAGCTGCACCATTTAGGCATATATCACGATTGCCACGTTCTCCCAAAATAACATAAGTTGAAAAACGCTCACCATTGTTGATATTTAATATTTCTACTTTTTGACCTACACGCATTTTTGAAGCTTCTAAAAGCTCCTCATCAATAGTGATTGAACCCACATAGTTTAGGTTTGCATCTGTAACAGTAGCACGGTGAATTTTGCTATAAAGCATCTCTATATTCATCTTTTTTTCCTACATTCCCATTTGAGTCTTCATATCACGAGGGGAGATTGGTTCATCCCATAACTCAGATTCTATAACATACTCTTTAACTACATTTCCGCCAATAATATGTTCTTCTATAATTCTATCAATTTTTTCTTTAGTTAAAGCTGTATACATTATATGCCCTGGCTCTACTAGCATAACAGGTCCGTTTGTGCAACGATTTAAGCAAGCAGAACGAACTGTTTGAACTGTACCCATAATTCCCTCTTGCATCACTTTTTGAGATAGGTACTGAAAAAGTTGTTGAGACTCTGGGTCATGTTGAGATACACAAGATGGTTTTGGCATTCCTGGAGGTGATGATTGCTCACATTTGAACATATAAAAAGCTGGTTGTGGGATTCCCATAATAATTTCCTTTATTTCGTGCAAAAGGCTCTTTTATTAGCATTTTGCAAAATTTTTCGAAATTATATCTAAAATCGTATTCTTTTAAGTTAAGAAAAAATATTTTAGATATAATTCAACTAATATTAAATTTAACGGAAACAATCACTTGAAAAAAATACTACTTTTAACAATTTTTATGACATCACTTTTTGCTGATCCTAAAGTTTATATAGGGGCTAATTATGGAGTTTATAATGAAGTCTTTTTTAATGAAATAGATACAGAGGTAAAAACAAATACTCAAAGAATTAAAGTTGGATATGGAATAAGAGATTTTTATGCACTTGAGCTTTCATTAGAGTATACTAAAAATCAAGAAAATATTTTTTCATCTGAAGATAATAACGATGGAGATAAATTAAGCTTCAATGTTGAGCTACTAAAGGCTTTTGATTTGGATATATATGTTATTCCATTTCTTAAAGCTGGTTTTGGTTTTGGTAATCTTAGCATAAAACAACAAGGTACAGATATTTATGGAGATACCAAAGAGATAAAAAGACTAAGTTTTGGTAACTTTAATTTAGGAGTTGGTACTTTTATTCCCATTAATGAACATCTTGATTTTGAAATAGGATACGAGTATAAATTTTTAGCTTATGAAAATTTTGATACCGCTACAACTACTGAAAACAATGGACCTGCATTTAAATCACATGTAAATATTGGATATATTGGGATAAATATAAGGTTTTAATAAGAGTTATATATTTAAAAGCTCTTTAACCACTTCTCTATCATCAAATGGTAATTTTTTATCATATATTATCTGGTGAGATTCATCACCTTTTCCAAGGATTACAACTACATCATCTTCTTCTTGGTCATCTAGTGCCATCTGTATAGCTTTTTTTCTATTTTGTTCAATGTTGACTATGCTTTTATCATCAATTCCACCTAAAATATCTTCAATTATTGCCTGAGGATCTTCGTTTCTTGGATTGTCACTTGTGAGATATATTTTTTTTGCTAGTGAAGCCGCCACTCTGCCCATTAGTGGTCTTTTAGATTTATCTCTATCTCCACCAGCTCCAAATACAACTAAAAGCTCTTTCTCTTTTAAGGCATTTAGCACCTGTTGCATACCATCTGGGGTATGAGCAAAATCAACTATCACATTTGGTATTTCACACACCTGCTCCATTCTGCCACTTACACCTGCAAAACCATCAACTACCTCCGCAATCTCTTCAAGTTTTAAACCAGTTAAAATATGAGTAGCTGCTATTGCTGCCATCAAGTTATAAAGATTGAAAAACCCATGTAAAGAAGCTGTAAATGGTACTATATGTTGAAAATGCTGTATTATTCCGCTACTTGCATTGTTTAGTGAATATGCCATAAGTCTATATGTAGATGGGTTTTCTATAGAATAAGTCAAAGTGTTTTTAAAATTAAATAATGCGCGTGGTTCATCTTTATTTATTAGTTTTTTTCCCTCATCTTGAAAGAAACTATTTTTTATAGAGATATATTCTTCAATTGTTTTATGATAATCTAAATGGTCCCTAGTAATATTTGTAAGAATTTTAAGCTCAAAACTCAAGCCCTCTATACGCTTTTGAGCAATAGCATGTGAGCTTACTTCCATTATAAAAAATTCACACCCTGCAAGAACAGCTTGATAAATATGTATATATGTGTTTAATACAGAGGGTGTTGTTAAAGTTTTGCCCTCTATAATTTCATCGTTCATAAAAAAACCACGGGTCCCTTGCATAGCTACTTTTTTATCTAAATCAAGTAAAAATGAGTAGATTGCACTAGCAGTTGTTGTTTTTCCGTTTGTACCTGTAATTCCAATAATTTTTATTTTATCAATTCCAAATAAAGTTGCTATATCTTCTATTTTTATAATAGAGTGGGCATTGTTGTCTTTTGCATTTTGTAAATATTTTGTATTTTGATTTGTTAATACAAAGGCAGTTTGAGAATCACAATCATTAGAGTCTTCACTCACATATTTAAACTCATTATCTGGTAACTCAATTTTCAATAATTTTACCTTTTGAAAGTTTTTTCAATAATTTTCTTAGGCTTTTATCTGATGGGTATGCCGTTAATGCACTCTCAAGATAATTAATTGCCATCTTATTAAAATCATTTTTAATTAAATTACTTAAAAAATCAATGAAATCTTCTTTTCTTGTAATAATAACTTTAGTTGAAAACATAATATTTTCAAAAGTTTCTTTAAAACCACTTCCCTCAGTAATTATATTTTTGAAATCTTGATAAAGAATTCCATCTTCATATTCAAGCTTATCACGCAATGGCTCCATTAACATCTCATTTAAACTCTCCATAGTGCCATCCATATTAGACAATAAATCGCTCATGATGTTATCAGCTTGTTCCCCATCTTCCACTTTTAATCTTTCATAATAGTTAAATAAATCTTCAGCACCACCCTCTCCACTCATAGCCATCTCTGAGAGTATTGCTCCATTGTAAGCTTCCTTTGAGTTAGGGTAATTTTGTAACACCGTCGCAAATTGTTCCAATGCATTTTCAAATTCTGATTTAGAGAAGCTATCTTTTGCTTGTGATAATGTTTTGTATTTACTAATTACACTCATAACTTATCCTTTGCTATAAATTTTGTATATCATTTTCCATACCAATTGGTACATTTGTTACTGTTAATTCTGGGTGAATATCCATACGAAGTTGACGCTCAACTCCATATTTTAAGGTAGTACCACTACTCGCACACCCTATACATGCACCTTTAAGTTGCACATAAACGCTACCATTCTTCACAGTTATAAAATCAATATCTCCACCATCTAAAGCGATAGATGGTCTTACTTTATCAATAACAGCTTTAACTGGAGCCATTAGCTCTTCATCAGTAAATGGAATCATTTTTGTCCTTGTATATATCGTATTATAATCATTATGTTATCGTAAGATATGATAAAAGGGCTTAACAAGTAATAAAATTAATCTGCTAAACTCATAACTTCATTTACATAAGACGATTTTCTCATCCCAACCGCTATGTAATCTACATCGTCACTATTTAGCAAATAGTTTAATGCACAGACTTGCATATTTTGTGTGCAACCACTAAGCTCTTCTTTTAGAGATATTTTTGTCTTTCTTGCACATTCAAATTCAACCATCTTTTTGTATTCTGATAAAAACATATCTATATAGGTTAAGATTGTCTGAGCATTTTGTTTATCTATAAGCTTTAAGCTTTTTTGTATATGTGGGATTGCATGTGTATAAAGAAAGGTTTCATAATCACCAATCCAACCAAATTTATGTTTTGATTCATCTAGTTGTTCTACCAAGTTATATAATGCTCTTAAGTTATCATTATCTGTAACATCTAAAAGCTCATTAAGGTGGTGATAGTACTCTATAGATTCATCATAATCAGCTAATCTATAAACTTGATTGTTTTTTATTGTATTTAAAGGGCGAGTAGCTATCACACGCAAATTATTACTTTTTGCCCATGAAGCACAGGCTAAACCATCTCTTTCAATAAAATTTATTGGAAGCTCGATTGTTGTAAAACTATGTATTTTATTTTTTAACTCATCTGCTGCACTTAGGGCTAAACTTATTAGATCTTCATAAGGCAAAAAATTATTATCATTGTGTAAATACGAAAAATTATCAGAACTTATTCCGTATGATTTAATCTTACCTGCTCTAACTAAGTTTTCACACTCTAAAAAAGCATCAAAAATTACTCTATTCATCTCATCCAATCTATCATCTTTACTCATTCCATCTTCAAGTGATTTAAGTAGTACTGACTCAGGATTTTCAATTATAAAACAATCAACATAATCTAGTTCCAAATTTTTCAAGCTACTGTCTATTATCTCTTGTGGATCTGAATTGATATCAAATTTAGTTACTACCTCAATATTATCTATAACATCATCTCCAAACTCTCTAAAAGCTAAAGCAATTGCCTCATGAGCACCACCATCCATATATGAAATAGATGTGTCAATCATTGTTATGCCAGATTTTATAGCCTCTTTTAAAGCTTGTATATGTTTTGGATTGTATTGTGAAATTCTTTGTGTACCAAATGCGATTTTAGCCATATTGTCTCGCTTTTATTTATATAATTTGAAATTGGGAAGTTTTTGTTTTTAACTAGATTCCGTGTCAAGCACGGAATGACAAAAGTCATCCTGAACTTGATTCAGGAACTAAATGTATATTATACTAGTTCAATAAACGCCATAGTAGTAGCATCACCACGACGAATTCTAGTACGTGTGATTCTTGTATAACCACCTGCACGCTCTACATATTGAGGAGCTATCTCTTCTACTAATTTTTTAGTTGAAGCTTTACATTGAAGTGATGCAAATACTGCTCTATGAGCATTTGAATCACCCTTTCTTGCTACTGTGATAAGCTTTTCAACATAAGAGCGTAGCTCTTTAGCTTTAATCGCGGTAGTTTCGATTTTACCATGTTCTATTAACGAAATACTAAGGTTTTTAAGTAGTGCAGCTCTATGTGCACTAGTGCGACCTAGTTTACGGTATCCATGACGATGTCTCATCTATAATTCCTTATTTATTTATCTTCTATTTGTTTTTTTAACGCAGTAACAACGTCATCCGCAAGACTTGCACCAACTTCATAGCCAAACTCTTGAACCTTTTCAACTATCTCATCATAAGATTTTTTCCCAAGGTTTTTAACGTTTTTAAGATCGTTAACGCTCATAAGCGCAATTTCACCAATTAAAGTGATGTTTGAGCGATCAAGACAGTTAAAGCTTCTAGCACTTAATCCTAATGAATCAATATGTGTGCTAAGTTTTTTCAAGTCTGGAGACTCTTCAACTCTTTCAATAGTAACTGGAGTTTTTACACTTATCTCTGAATTAAATACTGCAAGTTGAGCATACATAACCTCTAAAGAGTTTCTAAATGCATCTACTGGCGAAATTTGTCCATCAGTTCTAATATTTAATACAACTTTTTCAAAGTTAGGGTTGTCTTCAACTAGCACATTTTCAATCTTGTATGTAACGCTACGAACAGGAGTAAAAAATGCGTCAAGTGCAATATATCCATCTTTCACTTCTTCTGAAGTGTCTTCACTAGGAACATACCCAATACCTTGAGCTAGCTTAATTGTAAAGTTAAGAGTTGAATCTTCATTTAAAGTAGCAAGGTGAGCATCTGGTGTTACAACTCCAACATCATCAGTAGTTAAATCACTACCTTTTATTGCACATGGACCTGCGAAGTTATAGTTAATTTCTGCTTCTTCTGCTTCATCATTTAACTTAAAACGAATCTCTTTTAAGTTAAGAATAAAGTCAGATATATCTTCAAGCATACCACGAACTGAATCAAATTCATGTTTAGCACCCTCGATTTTAATAGCGATTGGAGCATAACCAACAGAACTACTTAATAAAAAACGGCGAAGTGGGTGAGCTAAAGATATAGCATACCCGGTTTCAAATGGATATGCCATTATATTAGCTTCATTTTCACTAATTTGCTCCACTTCGAACTGTTGTGGAGCAAGTGGTGTAGTCTTAATTTTTTTCATACATACGCCCTTTTTATTTTCTATTTCGAGTAAAGTTCAACGATTAAACGTTCTTCAACAGGGATAACAACTTCATCACGCTCTGGTAAACGAGTAAAGATACCAAATACTTTTTCAGCATCAATATCTACCCATGGAGCCAAACCAGTTTGAGCTGTTAATTCCATAGCGCGAACGATTTGTACATTTGTTCTTGATTTTTCTTTTACTTCAATTTTTTGACCAGGCTTAACACGATAAGATGGGATATCAAGTTTTTTACCATCAACTAAAAAGTGACCGTGAGTTACAAGTTGACGAGCAAATCTACGAGTAGATGCAAATCCCATTCTATAAACTACATTATCAAGTCTTTGCTCAATTAGTGTGATAAGGTTTGTACCTGTATTACCATCTCTTCTTTTAGCTTCAACAAATAATGCACGAAATTGTTTCTCAGAAACACCATACATAAATTTTGCTTTTTGTTTTTCATTAAGTTGTAAACCATACTCAGAAACTTTCTTACGACGCTGACCATGTTGACCAGGACCATAAGGTCTTTTTTCTAATGCAGATTTACCCGCTAAACGACGCTCACCTTTAAGGTTAAGACTTACACCAAATCTTCGCTCAATTTTTTCTACTGGACCTCTATATCTTGCCATCAGTAATCTCCTTAAACTCTACGACGCTTAGGCGCGCGACAACCATTGTGTGGTAAAGGTGTAACATCTTTCATAAATGTAACACGAATCCCCTCAATAGCACCAACTGCTTTAACAGCAGTTTCGCGTCCACTTCCTGGACCTTGAACTTTGATTCCAAGCTCTTTAATACCATGTACTTGAGCTTTTGCTACTGCGTCTTCAACTGCTGCTTGAGCTGCGAATGGAGTAGATTTTTTAGAACCTTTGAAACCTAATGAACCTGCTGAGCTCCATGCAATCATGTTACCCATCTCGTCTGTAATTGTTACAAGCGTATTATTGAAAGATGCTGCAATGTGACAAATTCCACGTGCAATATTTTTCTTTACAACTTTTTTTCTAACAGCTTTTCTTTTTGCCATATGTTATCCCTTACGCTGCGCCGACAGTTTTACGTTTACCCTTACGAGTACGCGCATTTGTCTTAGTTTTTTGACCACGACATGGAAGACCACGACGGTGACGAAGACCACGGTATGAACCTAAATCCATAAGTGATTTAATATCCATAGCAACTTTCTTACGTAAGTCACCCTCAACCATATGATTAGCACGAATTTCTTTTGTAATTGCTGCTACATCGTCTTCACTTAATTCGAAAACTCTTTTATTATAGTCAATACCTGTAGCGTCTAAAATTAGACGTGAAGCATGAACACCAATACCATAGATATATGTTAAACCATACTCTAATCTTTTCTTTTTAGGTAAATCTACACCTGAAATACGAGCCATGGTTATCCTTGTCTCTGTTTATGTTTTTTAACTTTGCAAATCACTCTTACAATGCCTTTTCTTTTGATAACTTTACAGTCATCACACATCTTCTTAACTGAAGCTCTTACTTTCATAGTAAGTCCTTGTATCTTTTGTCTTTGCTGCATTTAGGCTAGTAAATCATACTTACCAATACTTTTATTTATATTATAAAATATATATAAAAACACTCAACTTTTATGTTAAAACAGCAAAGCGAACGCGTATTGTACCCAAAAGAAGGTAAATTTTTTATTAAGAATGTATTATCTACTTTTATAATTAACATAGTGACAAAATTGTGACTAATTTTATTATCCCTTTTTAACTCATATTTCACTAAACTTTGTCTATATGATTTATAGGAATTAGTTATGATTGAAAATATATTAAAAAGAGATGGTTCTCATAAAAAGTTTGCTGCTTTTAAAATTGAAGATGCAATCAAAAAAGCATTTAAAAGTGAAAACACCACTTATGACAGCTCAATATTTTTTAATGTACTTGAAAAACTAAAAGATAAAAGAGTAGTTGCGGTTGAAGATATTCAAGATTTGATTGAAACTCAACTATATAAAGCAAGATACTTTGATGTAATGCGTTCGTTTATCCTATATAGACACATGCACAAGATGCAAAGAGATAATTTACTTCAAGAAGATACTACCTATATTAACTCTACTCAAACTATTGAAGAGTATATAAATGGAACTGACTGGAGAATCAAAGCGAATTCAAATACCGGTTATTCAAACGCTGGACTTGTAAACAATACTGCTGGAAAAGTTATTGCAAACTATTGGCTTGACAAAATCTACTCTAAAGAGGAGGGGTATGCCCATAGAAATGGTGATTATCATATTCATGATTTAGACTGTTTAACTGGATATTGTGCTGGATGGAGCTTGAGAGTTCTTCTGGATGAGGGTTTTAATGGTGTCCGTGGAAGAGTTGAAAGTGATGCACCTAGACACTTTCGCGAAGCACTTGGACAGATGGCAAATTTTTTAGGCATACTTCAAAGTGAGTGGGCTGGTGCTCAAGCTTTTTCATCATTTGATACATATTTAGCACCCTATGTATTTAAAGATAAGCTTCCATATAATGAAGTTAAAAAAGCAGTGCGTTCTTTTATTTATAACCTTAATGTACCTGCTCGCTGGGGACAATCCCCTTTTACAAATGTAACAATTGACTGGAGTGTTCCACAAGACTTAAAAGATCAAATCCCTACCTCAATGCAAAATCATCTATTTAAAGATTTATTAGATAGTGAACTTGAAGAAGAAGCTGCTGAGCGTGGTTGTAATAATTTAGAAGATATGACTTATAAAAATTTTCAAAAAGAGATGAATCTAATAAATAGAGCTTATTATGAAGTGATGACGGAGGGAGATAAAACAGGGCAACCCTTTACTTTTCCAATACCAACTGTAAATATTACAGAAGATTTTGACTGGTATGGTGAAAATACCGATATATTATTTGAAAATACTGCAAAAATTGGTTCATCATATTTTCAAAATTTCATAGGAAGTCAATATAAGCGTGATGAAAATGGAAATCTTATAGAAAACGAAGAGGCATATAAACCAGGGCATGTAAGAAGTATGTGTTGTAGATTACAGCTTGATCTGCGTGAACTTCTAAAGCGTGGTGGTGGACTTTTTGGTAGTGCTGAGATGACAGGAAGTATAGGTGTTGTAACACTTAATATGGCAAGACTTGGTTTTTTACACAAGGGAGATAAAGAAGCTTTATTAATTAGAATTGATCAGCTTATGAATCATGCTAAAAATACTTTAGAGAAAAAAAGAGTCTTTATTCAAGACTTATATGATCGCGGCTTATTTCCTTATACTAAGAGATACCTACCTGGATTTAATAACCACTTCTCAACTATTGGTGTAAATGGGATGAATGAGATGATAAGAAACTTTACATCAGATGGTATGGATATCTCCTGTGATGAGGGTATAGAATTTGCAACTGAGATTTTAAACCATATGAGAGAGAGAATGGTTGAATATCAAGAAGCAACAGGAAATTTATATAACCTTGAAGCAACACCTGCGGAGGGAACTACATATAGATTGGCCAAAGAAGATAAAAAAAGATATGGTGATTCTATTATTCAAGCAGGGATGGGTAAAAATATCTACTACACAAACTCTTCACAAATTCCTGTTGAGTTAACAGATGATCCTTTTGAAGCACTAACACTTCAAGATGATTTACAAACTAAATATACTGGTGGGACAGTGTTACATCTTTATATGAAAGAGAAAATCAGTTCAACTGAAGCTTGTAGGCAATTAGTTAAAAATGTAATTTCAAATTACAGATTACCTTATATTACAGTTACGCCACTTTTTTCAGTTTGTCCAAAACATGGATATATTTCAGGTGAACATGAATATTGTCCAAAATGTGATGAAGAATTAATAAATCAATACAAAAAAGAGGAGAAAGTATCATGAGCAAAGAGGAAATTTTAAATAAATTAAATGATAAAAGACAAAAGTGTACAGTTTATACAAGAGTTATGGGCTATCACAGACCAGTAGAGAGTTTTAATGTAGGAAAAACTGGTGAGCATAGACAAAGAAAACAATTTATTCAACACTAACTTTATATATGATATAACTAAATTTACACACCTAGATTACCCAGACCATCTATCTTGTATAGTTTGGTTTGGTGGATGTAATATGAGGTGTGATTATTGTTATAATAAAGATATTGTTTTTTCTAAAAATGGGAATTACTCGTTTAACGATACTCTTGATTTTTTAAAAACAAGAGTTGGTCTACTTAATGGTGTGGTTCTCTCTGGCGGTGAAGCAACTACTCATAATTTAAAAGAATTTACTCAAGAGATAAAAAAACTTGGATTTAAAATTAAGCTAGATACTAATGGTCTAAATTTTAAATCTATAAAAGAGTTGATAGATTTAAACTTATTAGATTTTATAGCACTTGATTATAAAGCACCAAAAGATAAATTTCTCAAAATTACACATTCAAATAGATATGACGAGTTTTCAAAAACATTAGATTTTTTAATAAAAAGTGATATAAAATTTGAGGTTAGAACAACTGTTCATAGCGATTTAATTGATGAAAATGATATAAACATTATAATAAATGATTTGATTCAAAGAAAATATAAAAATAATTATTATTTGCAAAGTTTTTTAAAAACAACAAGCAATATAGGAGATTTAGGTACACCTGTAAAAAAATTTGATAAAGCAATCATAGACGATAGTTATATAAAAATAGTATGGAGATAATTCACTCTTATTAAAACTAAATTTTACAACTAACCCTCTTACTTAATACAAGCTCAGGATAACAAGCTTTTAAATATTAATTAATTTTGAATTTCAATAGAGATAATTTGTATTTAATAAATATAGGTATAATGCAACAGCATTTGCTAAAAAATTTAATAAACTTGAGAAAATTATGAAAAAAACAATAATTATATCCTTGCTTGCTCTGCAACTATTTGCGCAAAGCACACCAGTTTCACAAAATCCTATTATATATTCTGCATTAGGTGATGAAATTTACAACAATATAAAAAATGTTGAAAAATTACAATTTATAACTGAATATGAAACTGATAAAAATAAAATAATAGAATATGTCAAAGCTGCACAAGAGACAAAAAACATAGGTTTTAAGATTCAAAATGAAGATAAAAACAAAAGCGCTTATTTAAAAACTCTTAGAAAATTATCATTGACAAATGAGTATTTTATAAATAAGGTAGATGACAGCTTAATAAAATCTATAAAAGACGAAGACAATATTTTATTTATGAAGAGTGTAAATTCAGGATTAATAGATATACCTAAAAATAAGGAAGCTATTTTAAAATATTATTATGCACATAAAGATAATATAGATGCATCAGGGGTACTAAAAAAAATCGTAGATGGATATAAAAAACCGGAGAAACCAAAAGGTTTAACTAGCAAAGAGTTAGAAAAGCTTGATATAGAGCGAATAAGAAAAAAGTATAAGGCTAAAAAAGAAGCAAGTAAACAATCTTTAGAAGAGGAAGTTTTAAGAAAAAAAATTGAAATATTAAAAGAGCAAAAAAAAGAACTAGGTGTTATAACCAAATAAACTGTTCCTCTTCATTTGGTCGACCTTTTAGTGTTAAATAAGGTTTGTAGTGAGCCTTGTAAGATAAACTAGTGCAATCTTTTACATAATACCCCAAATATACCCACTCTTTTTTTGTTTTTTTAGCAAATTTAATTTGCAGATACATAGATAGTTTTCCAAGTGCATATTTTTTATAATCTGGATCATAATAAAAATATATTGATGATATACCATTTGGTAATATATCTACTAAATCTACACCTATTAATTTATCTTCATCAAAATACAATACCTCATAGCCATAATCCTCAGCTCCAACCACAAATGAACTATAGTAGTTTTGAGCTGTTGTGGTTGCATGTGGCCAACCTTTTTGTTCTTTCATATGTTTATGATATTTTTCAAATAGACTTAGATGTTCTTTTGTAAGTGTAGGTTTTTGAATAACTGATTTTATGTGTTGGGCTTTTCTTAAAACCCTTCTTTGAGATTTACTAAATTCAAAATTTTTTACATCTATTTTAATGCTTTGACATTCATTACACTCATTGCAAATAGGTCTAAAGAACATTTTTCCAAATCTTCTAAACCCTCTCTCAATATAGTCTTGGCACCTTGTGTCACTACATTTATCTATGATTTTATAGTGTGTTTGTTGATCTAATCCGTCCAAATATGAACATTTGTCATTTTGTAAAAATTCTTTAAGTACATTCATATCATGATTTTGACATAACTTGTATTATAAAAAGATAAGAGAAGATATAATTTTTAAGATATAATTAGAAAAAAGAAATAAATGAAAAATTACACTTTAAATTCTTTGCTCTTTACTACAAGTAGTAATTACGAAGAAAACTTACAAACACTACTAACACTTATAAAACAAACACAAACTAACTCTATAGTTGTTGCACCTGAAGTTTGTTTAACTGGATATGATTATGATAACTTTGAAGAGATGTTAGATATTGCTCCTCGTGCTATAGATGAGATAAAAAAAGTATCAAAAAATAAAATTATAATTTTAACTATGCTTGAGAGGCGAGGGGAAGAAGTTTATAACTTTGCTAAAATATTTTTCAATAGTGAGATGGTGTATGAACAAGCAAAAGCCAAGCTTTTTAAGTTTGGAGATGAGCATAACTATATGACAAGCGGTGATGCAAAAAATATAAATATTGTTGAGGTTGATGGTATAAAAATTGGCTTACTTATCTGTTTTGAACTTCGTTTTAAAAAATTATGGCAAAGATTAGAGGGAGCTGATATCATTGCAATTCCATCTTGGTGGGGTACTCTTAGAACAGAAAATTTTAAAACACTAACAAACGCTTTGGCTATTATCAATCAATGTTATGTTATTGCTAGTGATTCTAAAAATAAAGAATGCACAGGAGAAAGTGGTATAATAACTCCATTTGGAGTGGAGCAAAGAAATGGGAATAAGCCTTGCTTAGAGATACCATATGACACAAAAGAGATTAAAAAAATGAGAACATATATGGATGTAGGTATTGGATAGAATAACAGCTAGCAAAACAAAAAAACTATCTGAGGAGTGTCACAAGATTTTTTCATTAAGCGATGAAGTGAAAGATGCAATTGCTAAAACATCTCGTGAAGAGTTTGTGCCAAATGGTTTTAAGCATAGTGCTTATAAGTTAGATGCCCTGCCAATTGGGGCATCTCAATATATAAGCTCACCTCTAACGGTTGCTAAAATGAGTGAATATCTTATGCCTCGTAACGCAGATAGGGTTTTAGAGATAGGGTGTGGGAGTGGTTATCAAGCAGCTGTTTTATCACATCTTTTTCGTGGTGTTTTTTCTATTGAGAGGATAGAACCACTGATTCGTGAAGCGAAAAAACGTTTTCGTGACTTAAATATTCATAATGTCCATACCCGACTTGATGATGGACAAAATGGTTGGATACAGTATGCTCCTTATGATAGAATTTTATTTTCAGCAACTGCAAAAGAGATACCATCTAAACTAATAGAACAACTTAGTGATGGTGGAATTTTAGTAGCTCCACTACAGGTTGGAGATAAACAAATTATTACAAGATTTAGAAAAATTGGAGTTAATGTACATAAGGAAGAGCTTGAAGAGTGTGATTTTGTTCCTGTACTTGATGGTGTTCAAAAATAAATTATAAGAGGGTCCAAAATGAAAAAATTTATATGTTTAATTTTTATTACTATACTTAGTCTTAGCGCACAAGAGAGCAGAGAGAACATATATAACAATATCTTCTTAAGTGAGAACAGTGAAACAAAAGCTACCATAAGACAATATATTAATTCAGCTTACAACATAAGTGCATATAAAGCAAATTATTTCTTACCTATATCTTATAGAATTGATAATAATTATCCTAGAATTGTTGACCATAACTATGATAATCCGCCTATGCAAACTGAGGTAGAATTTCAAATAAGTATAAAATATGATATAGCCTCAAATTTATTTAACTTAGATGAAATCTACACAGTTGCATATACACAAAAATCATTTTGGCAATTTTATGCTGCTTCTGCATATTTTAGAGAGACAAACTATAATCCAGAATTTTTTATTACATTTCCTATTAAGTTTGGTCAAGATAAGTATGGTGTCCGTGCAATTAAAGCAGGGTTTGCTCATGAATCAAATGGACAAGGGCTTGTATATGAACGTTCGTGGAACTATTTTTATAGTGATATTTACTTTCAGCTTGGATTTGTTTTTGTAAATTTAGAGTTATGGTATGCACCAAAAAATTCACTACAACATAATACAGATTTACTTGATTACTTAGGCTATGGTCATGTTATTTTTGTTGTCCCTTATGAAAAACATCTATTAAAAACTAAAATTAGACCATCTTTTAAAAATTATGGTGCACTTGAATTAAATTATTCATATCCAGTACCCTTGAGAGATGACTTGTTTTTTTATATAAAAGCTTTTGATGGCTATGGTGAAAGCTTGATCGATTACAATCAAAAAGTTAGAAAGATAGGTATTGGTTTTAGTATTTCAAGATAGTTTATAGCTTAACATAGTAGAATAAGTAAATTTTTAATGGATTAAATTATGGAAAATATATATGGCATTGAATATACTAAACCAGAGGTTGTATTGATTCAAGACACAGGCATAGGTGTAGCAGAATCAGCAGCTAGGACCTGTTATGATAGTTTTTCTGCTAGTGAAAATGAAGCTATAAAAAATATTGAAATTCAGATGCCAGATAAAAATATTTGTGATGAGATAAATAATATTGAAGATTCACAACTTTTAGATAATCTTGCATGGACATATTTCCATCACTCGATTTTAGAACATGCAAATCTTTCTTTTTTAATTCGAGGAACTTCTCGTGGTGTTTTACAAGAACATGCCCGTCACCGTATTCAAGCTATAAGTGTTAGAAGCACTCGTTATACAATGAGCGGTATTATTAACGCATATGTCGCATCTCTTGGTAATAAAGAATTTTTTATACAAAAAGTCTTAGATTTTAATATGTTTGTAACTTCAAATGAAGAGTATAATCGCATTGAAATTGGTGCTATGTTTGATAAACTAGCTTATCAAGAAAAAACTCAAGAAAATTTCTATGAAATTAGTGTCGCTAAAAGTTCATTACCTTTAATTGAAGAGTTTAAAAATAATTCACAATATCTCTTTGATGCACTCCAAGATGGTAAGAAAAAAAGGAATGTCGGAGATGCTTTTAAGCATATAGTCTCTGATAATGTAAAAGTTGATATGGTTGTAACTTTTAACCTTAGAAGTTTAAAAAATTATTTTACACTCCGTGATAGTAGTGCCGCATTTTTTCAAATAAGATGGCTAGCGCAAGAGATGATGAGAGTTACCCCTAAAAAGTATCTTGATTTAATAATAAAACAAAAAAAAGTAAATAATGATGTATAAATATATTCTAATAATCGGTTTATTGTTTAGTGCTTGCTCTCAGCTTGAGTTTAATGCAAAAATATGTGAAGAGATTGCATCTCAACAAGATGATATGCCTAAAGAGTGTAGAATCTACAATGAGAAAGAAGCTCAAGAAGCATTTGATAAAACATCAAAAACTTCTACTACTCAAAAAGAAGATCTCAAGTTTGATAAAAAATAAAACAATAACCTAGTGTGAACTCTTTAAAACTAATAAGTAAGGAATGGTATGAGTAAAGTCTGTGAACTATGTGGCAGTGAAGAAAATTTAGATAATTTCATGGTAGATGGTGCAAATAATGAGGCAAACTTAACTCTTTGCTCTATATGTATAGAGCAGATAAAAAAAGATGAGTTAGATGAAAATCATTTTAATTGTTTAAATGATTCCATGTGGAGTGAAAGTTCAGGTGTAAAAGTTTTAACTTATAGACTTTTAAACTCACTAGGTCGTCAAGATTTACTTGATATGATCTATTTAGAAGAAGATGAGAAAGAGTGGGCTGAGGCTGGTATAGACAGAGGTGAAAAACTAGTTTATAAAGATTCTAATGGTGTAATCCTTCAAGCTGGCGATACTGTAGTTATTACAAAAGATTTAGATGTAAAAGGGACAGGGTTTACCGCTAAGAGAGGGACAGCAGTTAGAAATATTGGTTTAGTTTATGGTGATAGTGAACATATTGAGGGTCGTGTGAATGGCGTTAAAATTCATATTCTTACTAAATTTCTTAAAAAATCATAATATAAATAAATAATATTCTCACCATAGGCAAAGCTTTAGTGAGAGGAATTTTTAAAAAAATTCACTTCTTTTAAAAGGAGAAATTAATGAAGCCAGATAAACGATTTCATAAAATTAACAAAGATTTTCGTAACCCTTATGCTCGTGATAGAGATAGAATTATCCACTCTGGAAGCTTTAGAAAACTAGAGTACAAAACACAAGTTTTTTTAAACCATGATGGAGATTTTTTTCGCACACGCTTAACTCACTCTATTGAAGTCTCACAAATTGCTCGCTCTATAACTTCACACCTTGGCTTGAATGAATCTTTAGCTGAAGCGATAGCACTTTCACATGATTTGGGGCATACACCTTTTGGGCATATTGGTGGAGATTCACTAGATGTTTGTTTGAAAAATAATGGATTTTCTAATGGATTTGAGCATAACTTTCAATCATTTAGAGTTGTTTCATCTTTAGAAAAAAGATATAACGATTTTCATGGCTTAAATCTAACATTTGCAACATTAGAGGGAATATTAAAACATTCATATCCATATAAAAAAAGCTTCCTACCAAATATAATCGATGAGCAATTTAATCTTGATACTCACCCATCTATAGAGGCTATGGTCGTTGACCGTGCTGATGAGATTGCATATATGAGTCACGATATTGATGATGGTGTAAATTCTGGTTTGATAAACTTTGATGATTTAAAAGAGAGTGAATTAGCAAGAGAGATATTACAAAAAGTTGAAGCTGAGGGGATCTTTTGTG
>JAMOMX010000052.1 GCA_027066935.1 Sulfurimonas sp.
TTCGTCAAAAAAGTGGGTCAATTTTCAACAAAAACAACACTCATACCATCTATTCCATTTTCGATACTGTTAAGAGTGTTAGCTGACACTCCACAAAGCATAGCAGCATCTTTAGTACTAAGTCCTTGCTGAGTTCTTCTTGCTTTAATAAAAAGTCCTATAGACTCTGTTGTAAGTGCTTCATCAAATGATGGGGCTTCTATGGCTTTAACTTTTTTACCTTTAATCACAAGAGACTCCTAAAATATTTAAATAATTGTATTTAAGAGAATTATAACAATAATTATCATAAAAAACAACTTTAGTTGTATTTAGAAGTAAATAAAGGCTATTATTTCTAAAATATAAGAAAAAATGTATTTAAGTAGTCAGTCCTGAAAAGCTCTTTTAAGATAAAAAGATAAAAAGTTATTATTATACATCATTACAAATATTGTATTCCAATTGCAAGAAATATTAGTAACATTCCTCCTATCTCAAGTGATATGTAGTGTTGTTTTCGCTTTTTTGAAATACTGATATCAATGTATGATTCATTAAGTTTCTCAGGATTATAATATGCAAAATCAATTTTTTCTATCAATTTTTTACAATGATGCACTTTTTTAGAAAAATGGCTATCTAAATTGTCAATCATAGATGATAATGCAAAATTAATCATAAAACCTATTACGGGTGTTAGCAAACTCTAGGTATATTCCACCTTCACTAATTGTTTGTGGTATTCCAAACAGGTAGGTTACTTTAGGTTCATATCCAAACACTCCGTTTGAAGCTACTAATCTTGATACTGCTTTAGAAGATAGTCCTGCTATTTCACTTTGAGCTTGTAGTTGTGCGAAGTAACTTAGAGTTCCTGCATACGATACCATGGCTATCTTAATAAAAAATTTCAGATAAGTTTATTTTTATGATTTGAACCCTTTATTCTATAGACTAAGAAAAGTGCATTTTAAACACCCGACTTGTATTTTTATATTTATCGCAACAAGAAAAATACAAAAAACAAAATTCCAAATATAGACATAGTAAGTAGTACTTTAAACATAGTTGAGCTATAAATACCTGGTAATATTACAGAAAAATTATTAAAATGTGGGTGCACATATATTTGAATATTATCATTGCTACTAATTATTAATTTATCAACAAGTTTTTTAGCATTTTCTTTGTTATCAAACTTAAAATTTACGAAATAACCTATATTTGAAGATTTATATTTTTTATCTTTAATAATATATTCATACTTAACATTTACATAATATTTAAAATATTCAATTACATCATTAGCTTTTGCAGAATATTCAGCTTCATCATTAATTTCTATTGAAAAAATATTAGTATTAATTTTTATCCACTTTTTGGATGTATAACCTAAATATAAATAAAAAAGTAGCGAAAATAAAAAAATACAAGATACTGTTAATCCAAACAAACCAAGCAACAACTCTACTATCATGAGTTACTCTTAAATTTTGCTATACATTCTTCTATTGAAATAAAATCTTTTTTTGAAAACATTCTTTGATTAATACTAATCGTTCGATATTGAAAATGAAATTTATATGTTTTTCCAAAAATAAAAGAATTTTTTTCTTCAACAGAACTAAATCGTTCATTTGTAGAGTCAAGGAAGCCACTTTTAATAGTTTCTATTTTATTCGATAAAATTATGCAATAACGAAATGTTATAATTTCGCGAATTAAAATAAAAATAAAAACCATGAATGTGTATGACATATATTCATTTATCGTTTTTGTACTATCTATATACACTATAATTAATATTAATAGCATAATAAATGTTATTATTAATGACTTAAATATTATATAATATGGTTTTATACATATTTGTTTTATTACTTTAGACATAATTTATTTTCTTAAAATAATATATATTGTTTATTGAAAGAAGTGTATTACTAATTAAAATAGCTAAACCTGCTACAGAGGCTGCAATAAACATAGAAATCAGGGGAAGCAAACCAGCACTGGCGATTAATGTACCAGCCAATGTTACTAACATGGCTTTTATTAATAAAGTAGTGATTATATAAGTAGCTATTGCTAAACCTATGGACTCAACTGATTTATCTAAAAAAAATCCAAGTCTTGCAGAAACCACAAGGACTAAAGCATTTAATGCTCTATCTTCATTATCTAGGGGTGGTTGCATATTCCCACCATTCGCCCCACCACTAATCAAATAAGCCCCATCACCAGTCTTAGGGTCAATGATGATATATCCAGCTCCACTCCATCCAGGTACTGATACATTGTTTGTATGTGTAGTCACTTCTTTTCCTTGATTTATTACAGTTTGAATATCGCTTATTATATCTGAACTTAAGTTAAGTTTTGGAAGTATTGTATCTACTATAAACTCATTTGGCATTGATAATGGAGGGTCTGGTCCTCCTGTATGATTGTCTTTTTACCACCTATTACATCTAGTACTGTTGGGTTTGTTAGGTTTGTGTCAATGTGGGTTTGTAGTTTAGTTGAGGAGTGCAATTATAAATATTCCCAAATACAAGTAAGTCCAAAAACAAAACTACAAAAGTAAACAAAATAATATTTATTTGCTAGACTTACATAAAGACAAGAGTCTTCTTTTTTATTTGGATTATAAAATATTTTAATCCCATTAACTACATGTTCTTTAAGTTTTTTTGTTACCTTCTCTAGAGTTAAGTATCTTGGTAAACAATGAGCATTATATGTTAATTTAGTGGATGTATACATTTTGCCGTCAATAGAATATTGATATGTTGTCTTCAAGTAGTAATCATTTATATCATTATATAATTTGTCATGCCTATGAACTATCGTGCTGTCTTGGATGGTTCCATTAACAGAAGACCAAAATTTTTCTATATACAGACTTTTAAATAATTTATATAAAGGAAATATTATAAAAGGGATACCTATAAAAGCTATATTGTTATTATTGAATATCTGTATATCTGGAAAAATAAATTTCCATATTGACATAGTTAATATTATTGTAAATAAAAGTTTTATACTCATAGAAACTATTTTTGCTGTTTGCACACTCATATTTTCTTCGATTATTTTATAATCTTTATCTTCAATTTTTATTGTTTTATTTTCATCATTTAGACAGTGAATAGGTATAAAATATATCGTGGTTATAAATATAATATTTATTATAACCCAAGGTAGTAATAATTCATATTGTATAACTTCAATATCTTGTACAACTAGCATAGTAGCAAAAAATAAAATATTAAAGCCTTTTAGTGATAGTATAACTCCCCATGGCAATAATATATTATTTTTACAGCTAGGACATGGGAATGAAGCTAATTTACTTGTTGAGGAAAACAGTACTTTACTTAAGGAAATACCTTTATTACAACATGCACATTTTATTTGCATATTGCATCCTGTAAATATTGTTCAACAATTGTAACTGCAAAACCCGCTACTGCGCTACCAGACAATAATAAAATTATAGTAGCTGGTGTTGCTACTGGTATAAAAAGAAACATCGCTAAAAATATGTAAGAGGCGATATGTATAGACATCATTTTAAATAATTGATCATTATTTTTACAGTCTATAGCAATATTCGCTGCACCAGTAAAAAAACTTAAAAGAAATAATCGTTGAGCAATAGTTCTGAAAATTTTCTCAATATTAGTAAGCTTTAACAGTTTTGCAACATCTGCATTCCTAGCACTAAATAATGAGAACACTCCTGATATTATTGCTACACTAGAAAACCCACCATTCGCCCCACCACTAATCAAATAAGCCCTATCTCCAGTCTGAGGATTAATAACTATATACCCAGCTCCACTCCATCCAGGTACTGATACATTGTTTGTATGTGTGGTCACTTCTTTTCCTTGACTTATTGCTATTTTTATATCATTTATTATATCTGAACTTAAGTTAAGTTTTGGAAGTATTGTATCTATATTTGTTTGGTTTATTTGGTATATCTTTTGACCTTGTGTGTTTGCTAGTTGTAGTGCTT
>JAMOMX010000053.1 GCA_027066935.1 Sulfurimonas sp.
TACAACAGCATTATAAAGAGGGTTATTTCTTTAGTGGTAGCGGTAGTAGTTTTTTTAGCATTATTCCGCCATCATATAATTCAAAAATGCCTAAATTAGTTTAAGATAAACTAAAAATATTTCAAAACTCTCTACTTAAATACATTTTTTCTTATATTTTAGAAATAATAGCCTTTATTCACTTCTAAATACAACTAAAGTTGTTTTTTATGATAATTCTTGTTATAATTCTCTTAAATACAACTATTTAAATATTTTAGGAGTCTCTTGTGATTAAAGGTAAAAAAGTTAAAGCCATAGAAGCACCATCATTTGATGAAGCACTTACAACAGAGTCTATAGGACTTTTTATTAAAGCAAGAAGAACTCAGCAAGGACTTAGTACTAAAGATGCTGCTATGCTTTGTGGAGTGTCAGCTAATACTCTTAACAGTATCGAAAATGGAATAGATGGTATGAGGGTATCTTCAGTCCTTAGTATTATGACTGCCCTTGGCATAAAACTCCAAATAGCAACATGGAATAAGTAATGAGTAATAATAAATTAAATATTACGATGTCTGGTAAAGTTGTTGCCTCAATTTGGATAGATAAACTAGAAGAGACTTACAAGTTTGAATATAGTGAAGAATGGATAAAAAATGGCTTTGGGGTATCTCCACATTTACAATTAAACAAGCCTTTAAAATCAGGAACTGTTAGAAGATTTTTACAAAATTTTATTCCAGAAGGCAAGGGTCTTGAGGATATAACTCAGTTTGCTCATATCTCTAAAAATAATACTTTTGCCATAATAAAAGCCATAGGATATGATACATCAGGTGCTCTGATGTTTGGAGAACATGCTAATCAATATGAAGAAATTTTTAGAGCTATAACCGATGATGAATTAGCTAATCGTATTACTAACATTGAAAAAAATAGTATAGTAATATGGGACAAAAAAGAGAGACTAAGTTTAGCTGGAGTTCAAGAGAAGTTACCAGTCATAATAAAGGATGGTCAAATTGGTTTGGGAGATGGTCTATTATCTTCTACTCATATAATGAAATTTCAAACTAAAAAGCATGTGAATATTGTTGTTAATGAACTTTTTTGTATGAAGCTAGCAAAGAAGATTAATTTAAATGTAGCAGAGGTAGCGTTATACCGTTTTAAAGAACATCCTGTTTTAATGGTAAAAAGATTTGATAGAGTCTATAAAGAAAATAGGGTAAAGCGACTGCATGTTATAGATGGATGTCAAATGTTAGACCTGTCTTCAACTCATAAGTACGAGAGAAATTTTGGTTCTGGACGAGATGTTAAAAATATACGAGAAGGTGCCAGTTTTGCTAAACTTTTTACAAGTGCTGATATATGTGAAGTTCCTGCACGAGCTAAACTAGAGATGCTTAATTGGAGTATTTTTAATCTAATAATTGGTAATTCTGATGCCCATGGTAAAAATTTCTCATTTTTTATAGATGAAAGAGGTATAAGGGCAACACCTTTTTATGACATGTTATGTATTATTGCTTATGATAATGTTGAACATGAGCTTGCTATGGCTTATGGGGATGAATTTAATCCTGATGAAGTGAAAGCTTATCAGCTAAGAGAGTTTGCAGATGCAATAGGTTTAAACTTTAAGCTTGTATCTCAGAGTGTAGATAAAATAGCGAGCTTAGTAATAAAAGCTTTAAAAGACGATATTATAAATAGCAGTGATCTTATCAATGAAGAAAAATTATTTGTGGATAAGTTAAGAGTATTAATTCTACAAAGGGCTGAAATATTTAAAACTAGAGCTTCTGAAATGGGTTCAATAAGCTATTAATACCAAAACACTTATATTTTTACCCAATGGGTTTTGGCATAAGTTATGCAAGAAGTTTAATACATTAAATAAATACAGATATAATTATAAAAAATAAGGAAACAAAAGTAATGGGCGAAACAATAGCTAAAAATAAAAAAGCCTATCATGATTATTTTATTGAAGAAAAGTTTGAGGCTGGACTTGTTTTGGCTGGTAGTGAAGTAAAAGGGATTCGTGCAAATAGAGTAAATTTAAAAGATAGTTTTATCCGTTTTGTGAACAGCGAAGCTTTTCTTTTTAATGCACATATTGGAAGACTTGAGACTACTCATCACTACTATACGCATGAAGAGCGTGGGAGTAGAAAACTTCTTTTACATAAAAAACAGCTAGTGAAGATGAAAAAAGCAGTTGAAAAAGATGGATATACTATAGTCCCTCTTCAGCTGTATTTTAATGGTAGAAACCTTGTTAAAATTCAGATTGCAATAGCTAAAGGTAAGCAACTACACGATAAAAGACAAGATTTAAAAGCAAAAGATATGAAACGAGACATACAAAGAGCAATGAAAGATTATTGATGAGATATTTTGTTTTAACATTAATCTTAGTATGTTCACTTAGTGCTTTTGGTTTTAATATATCAAGTTCAACTGTTGAAAATGGAAAAACAATCCTTATAGAGTTTGATAAAAATGAGACTATAAAATACGAACATGTGAGAATAGATAAAAAAAGATTTAAAATATATGATAATTTTGTTTTAATTCCTATAAGTTATTATGAAAAAGAAAAAAATGTTAAAGCTGTAGTAAATTATAGACAATATAACGATAAAATGAAATTTAAAATAATTAACTTTCGTATTGTTGATGGTAAGTATAAAAAAGAGATTCTTAAAGTTGCTAAAAATAAAGTAACTTTAAGTAAAGTAAACAAAAAAAGGGCGGCAAAAGAGTATAAGGAAGCTATGCAAATTTATAATAGTGTAACCCCTGCATCATATATAAATTCAAAATTTATTATGCCACTAGAGTCTAAAATTACAAGTGAATTTGGTAATGCTAGAATATATAATGGCACCTTAAATGGTTATCATGGTGGTACAGATTTTAGAGCAAAAGTTGGAACTCCCATTGTCTCTTGCAACGATGGAGTAGTAGTTTTAGCAACAGATAGATTTTATGCAGGTGGCTCAGTTATTATAGATCATGGTAGGGGAATATATACATCTTATTTCCATATGAGCAGTTTTGATGTTAAAAAAAATCAAAAAGTTAAAAAAGGGCAAATTATTGGTCTTTCAGGGGTAAGTGGCAGAGTAACTGGACCTCATTTGCATTTTTCTGCTAGAGTTAGCGGTATACAAGTTGATCCACTACAATTGATAAAATTATTAAACAAAAGGTTATAAAAAAATGACAACATTACAGTTAATTATGTTAGGTATATCTGCTTTTTTTGCATATAAAGTTTTTGAACATGTTCAAACTTTACAAAATCAAGATACAAACCAAAATACAGATTCTAATCTAAACCAGAATTCCAATAATGAAGATAAAGGTATGGATTCATTTTCACCATTTAGTGCATCAGAATTAATTGAAAAAGCAGATGAGGCTTTTGAAGCTGGAGATGCTCAAAAATCATTAGCATTTTTGATAGAAGCTGATGTAAAGGCACCAAACAATACAGAAATTTTATATAAATTAGGTTATATAAGTGCAAGTATAGACGATAACATGAATGCGATAAAATATTATAAACTCTCCCTTGATGTTGATGAAAGTGATGAAGCTGTACATAACTCTTTAGCCTCTGTATATAGGAGCGAAAAACAATTTGCTTCAGCTAAATTACATCTGAATGATTCCCTTTCTATCAACGATAAAAACCCTATCACATATTACAATTATGGAAATTTGATGTTAGATATGGAGAGTGAAGATGCAGCACGGGAGATGTATCAAAAAGCTATTGAGTTAAATCCAGATTTTAAAGAGGCAAAAGAAGAGTTGGCAAAATTAGATAAAGAGTAAAATATGAATCTATATGAAATATATAAAATTGTTGATGAGATATCCCCTTTTGAACTACAAGAAGTGTGGGATAATTCTGGAATTCAAGTAGGTTCAAATAATCAAGAAGTAAAAAAAATAGTTTTAAGTATAGATGTTGATGATGAGCTAATAGATT
>JAMOMX010000054.1 GCA_027066935.1 Sulfurimonas sp.
CTTGCTTGAGAGGTTTGTGAACCATTTATCTTGTGATATATCACAACCAGCCTTTTTCATCTTTTCATACACTTCATCTCTAAAATAATCTGATGAATAATGGGGTAAAAAATAATCTATTTCTGATGGATTAAATATCTTTTTTTCTAACATTATTATTAAAGCCTGAGTTACGGTAAACTCCATAACATTTTCATTTAATAGTTTTACATCTTGTTTTATAGCAAATATAGAGTTATCTAACCACTCTTGTGGTGTATGAGCACGCCATCCAATAACATTTCCATCATCTTGCTTTTCACATCCTGCATACATACAAGTTTCTAATATATTGGCAAAAGAAGTTGAAAATATTTTATTAATTTTTAGACTTATTGAGGTTTCATTTGGTTTGTCACTAAGTGCCATTGCTCCAGCTCCATCACTTAACATCCATCTTAAAAAATCTTTCTCAAATGCAATCTCTTTATTCTTTTGCAATTCATCAACTTTAGCATCAATCTCTGGTTTAAAATTTTCAGATCTCATTATCGCAGATGAATTTTCACTTCCAGTTGCAATAGCTACTTTAACATCACCAGATTTTATAGCATTATAAGCATACTTTAGAGCTGTTACACCTGAGAGGCATATTCCAGCTGTTGAGATAACTTCAAGTGGGCTACAGCCTATCTCTCCATGAACCATACTAGCATGACCTGGCATAAGTTGATCTGGCATTGTAGTACCACAAGAAAGTACCTCAACACTCTCTAAATCTAAGCCATCATTTTTTAATTTATTTATTGCTATTGCTGCGAGCTGAGCATTTGTATGGGTAGCTTCTCTTGTATCAGGGTCAATTGCATAATATCTAGTTTTTATCTTGTTTGATCTTAATATAATTCTTTTTGCTCGAGAGGGTCTATCGCCTATTTGACCAAGAACTTTTTCTATATTATCATTATCTACCTCTTCATTTGGTAAATATGCAGAAACTTTATTTATATATACATTTATCATTTTTTTATTTATCTCCCACTTGGCAATTCATAATATGCTTCTAAAGAGTTTAATTTATCTTTTTTAAATTTATTTATAATTTTACTAATCATAATATTAATTGGAACCAATGTAAGTAAAAGTAATATTAAGAACCCTACATAAACAGTAATAGATATTTTTCTACCAAGTGAATATTTTTTACCAGAGAACTTTATCACTCTAGTCCATACTTGAAAGCTTCTATTTGCTATTTTTTCTGTAGCAATTAACTTTCCGTCTATATTTACAGCACCCATATTTTTTAATAAAGGTTTTGAAAGTTTTTCTTCATTATTTTTAAGTGCTTCGTTAAGCCTTTTGCCAAATCTAGAAGCTGATTTTATATCATTTTCTAAAATACCTGCTGGGGGAAAAAACCAAAAAGGATTTTTTTTCCCACTTAGCAAATATCTAGGAAGTGTAACTAAAGAATATGCACCTTTTCCTTGATCAGTTAAAGCTACATTATCTATAAGCTTTGCATCAACATTTTTTAGAAGGTTCTTCATTTTTTCTTGAGCTAATACCCACATATCACGACAAGCTATAAGTGTTATAACAGGCTTGTTTTTAAAGATTTTTTTTGCTTGATCTGATTGCATAAAAGCAGTTATTGGAATAGATGGAGACATGTACCAAACGGTATATCCAAGAATAATCAAGTCATAATCATCTTCAATATTTTTAACATCATCTATCTCACAGCCATCCATTAAAACTGATTCAGGAAACTCATCAAAAAACTCATAAAAGGGCCATGGAAATGGATATGCGCGTTTTGGAATTATTTTTTTAATATCTACCATTATCTCTTCATCAGGTAATTTTGAAATGAAACTATCAATTACACGTTTTAGTTGCCCAGCTTGTGAATAATACAATACTAAAACTTTTTTCATACTTTTGCCTCTTTAAAAAAATCATACATATTGTACCATTGATTTGGATGTTTTTTTATTATATTTTGTAAGATATTAGTATAACTTTGTGCCATCTCTTGAATAGAAGCAGGTGGAATCAACTCTAATTTTAATTCATATTTTTGTATCAAATAATTTGTTACAAAAATACTCACAAGTGGTTTTTTTACTTTTGCTGCTATCTCAAAAGGACTTTTATTTATATATATATCTTTACCTAAAAAATTTACTTTTACTCTTTTTTTTTCATCTACAAACCTATCTGCCATCAAAGCTACTAGTTCATTTTTCATCAATGCATTTGCTATCTGTATATTTGAGGCTATAGCACCTTGGCTAAGGTCTATAATATTAACGTTATCTTCATTCTCTCTTTTATTTTTTTGCTCAATATTCTTAATGCTCTCATGAGAATTTTCACGCATAACAATATTCATACATGGAAGTTCGCCTTTTAAGGTATGTGCAGCACTAGCCCAACTTCCCACATGTGACAAAAGGATAATTCCACCTTTATCATTTAAAAGTTTTACCACTTCGCTATTGTGGATGCAAAAAGTTAAATCTTGAGGTTTTATGCGTGAGACAAACCTATCAAAGATAGAAAATGCAAACATCTTAAGGTGCTTAAAATATGCAGCATGAGTGAGTTCTAACTCCATAGCATCATAATAAGATTTCATATCACGCCTAACAGATGGTGTAAAGAAAAAATAATATAAGGCTACAAAGTTAAGTAAAAAGCCAACTGCTCTATAACCAAATAAATTATAGATAAAAAGAATTATTTTATGACCAGTTGCTGTACCTCTTTGTTTTATCTCCATAACCATCCTCTAAGTAATAAATATCTTTGACACATAAGTTTTGTATGTACTATGGTAAGTCGTATATTGTCATGTAATTTATCAAAATGAGATACCCTTTCTTCTTTTGGAGGATAATAACACTCAACTTCTATATCTATAATTTTTCCACCTCTATATCTATGAAAAACTAAAATTTCTATCTCAAAATCAAATCTTTTATTTTTCAAAGGCAAGTCCAAAATAGTAATAGGGTACATTCTAAAACCACTTTGTGTATCTCCTAGTTTAGTCCATGATTCTAAAGCTACCCAAAAATTACTAAATTTTCTACCAAACTTTGAGCTATCAGGCACATTATCACCGCTAAAGTCACGATTTCCTATAACTATAGAACCCTCTTCATAAACATCTAATAGTTTTTTTATTTGTGAAGCTATATGTTGTTTATCTGCATCCATAGTTATAAAACAGTCATATCCTAACTCTTTTGCTTTTTTTGCTCCACTAAGAATAGCTTCACCCTTACCAATGTTTATCCCATGATGCACAAGAGTTACATCTAAAGGCTCAAGATTAACTCTCTCATCACACCCATCATCAACAACTATAATAGGGTAGCCAAAAGGGATTAGTTCTTCCACAACTTCTTTTATATATGGGGAGTTATATACAGGGATAACTATGCAATAATTCATAGACTAAAACTCGCTACTTGTTCCCCTTTTGAGTAAACTTTATATTTATTTTTATTTTTTTCATATATTAAAGTCTCTTTTGGTAATACTAGTTTTGTAAATTTTGCTTTTTTTATGTTTGTTATCTCTATATCAAAAACATCAGCAATTATTTCAAAATGTATAAATCCAGGTAGGATAGCTTTAATAGGAAAATGAGCTTTGAAAATGGGATGATTCTTATTTGTAAGGATTACAGTAGCACTGTTTTCATTTTTTTCTTTTACTTCGTATAAACTATTATAAATCATCTAATATTCTAACATATTTATACTAAAATAATTAAATATATCTTATACCAAAACCCATTAAAGAGTAAATATGTAAATAAAAAATAGACTATTAGCTACAAGGCAAGTCTTTGCAGAACTAACTGGTTAATTCAAAAAGATTTAACGAAGTAGATGATGGTCTATTTTTTACCCTTTGGGCGAGTGTATTTCACCTTATTGCTTCGTTGAAAGCACTTGAAGCTACTTGTAGCTCCTGCGTACTTTCGCCTTACACTAA
>JAMOMX010000055.1 GCA_027066935.1 Sulfurimonas sp.
CGAATGTCTAATATCATGATATGGAGATCTAGATCTTGATTTAAACATTCCAAAAATAGTAGTTTTTCTTTCATATACTCCATCATTATTTCTATTTTTTTCGTCTGCTGCAAATAATATTGGTCTTTTTTTATCATTATTCACCAAAATATTCTTATCAAAAGTTTTTGGGTCTTTTTTTATACTTTGTATAGAATGACAAGTTATACAAGAGATAGCTTCGTGATGTTTTTCATCATCTTGAGGCATAGCAGGTTCTCCATCTTCAAGTGCTTTTAAAATTCTTACATCACCTGGCGTATGGCATGCGGCACATGTGTATTTTTCTTTTTTATAATTTGGATGCATCTCCCATACTTTTTTATGGATTTCATCTTTATATATAGTAGATTTACTATGTGTACTTGTTTTATACTCTTTATATATTTGAGGATGACACATCTTGCATGTCTCATTAGTAGTAAGCTCTGCTGACACATTTATAACAAATAAAATAGATAAATAGATTAGTATTGATTTTAACATTAATTTTCCTTTTAAAATCATAGTCTATAATAGTATCGAAAAATTACTTATATTAATCCCATAATACACTAACTCCATATTCTTTGTTTAATATTATATACTTATTGTAATAAACTTTTTTGGTAAACTTTTTACTAAGAAGCTCTACTTCTATTGTTTTATACTTAAGTAATTCTTTTATATCTTTATATGAAAACCATTTTCCATAACGAGAAAGTGAGTTTTGCCAAATCTTAAAGTCGCAAGTAGCATCAGGAGTTAATTCAAACATCTCCCCATCTTCTGTTTGCCAATGTGCGTTTGAGCAAGCATATAGTTTTACACTTTTAGCACTTACTTTTTTATCTCGAACTTCTATATTTCCATTATCACAATATGGGCATTTTCCTAAAATCATATTTTCCTCCTTGTGTAATAATATATAAAAAAAATCTTTTATTTAAAAATTATTTCAATTTGCCATGTTTTTAATATAAAATTGGATATATTAAGTGCCTGAAAATAATAAATAACATATATTACTTATTATTTTCAGATGATATTTTTTATAGGGAAAATAATTATGGATGTTTTAATTGTTGATGATAGCAAAATGGCTAGACATGTTCTTAAAAAATTTGTTATTTATTTCTTTGAAATGAAAAACTGGGAAATACCTAAAATAACGGAAGCCAAAGATGGACTAGTAGCAATGCAACACATAGAAAAAGAAAATGTTGATATCCTGCTTCTTGATTGCAATATGCCTATTATGGATGGTAAAGAAGTTTTAAATAAAGTTCGTGAAAACTCACAATGGAATAAAATTAGAATTATTATGGCAACAACAGAAAGTACAAAAGAGCACGTTTCATCAATGATAAAAAGTGGAGTAAATGGTTATATTGTAAAACCCTTCGTTTCAAAATCTGTTTATAAAACACTAAATATTATTACAAGTAGAATGCCTCATCTAAATAAGTGATTAAGTATTATATTTGAAAAAACTTGCCATCATCGGACCTACTGCATCTGGAAAAAGCGATTTAGCTATCATAATCGCTAAAAAAATAGATGCTTATATTTTGTCTATCGACTCACTTAGTATTTTTAAAGAGATAGATATAGTTTCTGCAAAACCAACAAAAAATGAACTAAACCAAGTTAAACATTTTGGGATAAACATGTTGTATCCAAATGAAAATTTTAGTGTTGATGTTTTTATAAAATTATATAAAAAGGTTAAAGCTGTATGTCAAAAAGATTCTAAAAACTTAGTTATAGTTGGTGGGACCTCTTTTTATTTAAAATCACTTTTACAAGGTTTATCTAAACTTCCAAATATTAGTGATGAAACTTCTAAATTAGTAAAAGAAAATTTACAAAATTTACAAACTTGTTATGAGAAACTCTATAATTTAGATAATAAATATATGAAAAATATATCAATAAATGACAAATACAGAATAGAAAAAGCACTTTTGATTTATGAGGCATCAAAACTTACTCCAAGTGAATGGTTTAAAGAAAATCCACCCCAACCGATCATAAAAGATTTAGATATTTTCAACATAGATGTTTCTCGCGAAGTTTTGCGAGAGCGTATAAAAAATCGTACAAACAAGATGTTAGAGATGGGTTTAATAGATGAAGTATGTAGGCTTGAGGCAAAATACACAAGGAAGCCAAATGCTATGGGTGCTATTGGGATTTTAGAAGTTTTAGAGTACCTTGATGGTAAGGTGACAAAAGAAGATATGCTTCTAAATATCTCAACCCACACAGCACAACTCGCAAAACGCCAACAAACTTTTAATAAAAATCAGTTTGAAAATATAATAAGCGCACCGTTAGAAGATTTGCAAAAGATTATAATATCAAGCACTTTTTAATCTGATAATTTCAGAAACTTTAAGGAGTATTTTCAATGGAGCTTATACAACACTCCTATAAAAGAAAAGAGCTGGCTAATCCAATAAGTCCACCAAAAACACCACCCCAAACTACAAGCCATGACAAGTGTTCTTTAATCAAGTTTTGAACTATCTCTTTAACTATTTGTGGAGTTAATTCATTTAGTCTTAAATCTATTACATCTTCAATAGATTTTATCATATCATCACTGAGCGTTGAATTTTGCATATGGTTTTGAAGAGTATTATTAAATGCATCAGAATTTGTAATTTTTATAACGGCACTTTTTAATTTTTTCTCAAATGGTTCACGAAGTCCCTCTAATGCTTTTTCCCCTCCAAACATTCCAAGCATTCCACCAAATGATGATTCCATTACTGTTTTTGTGAGTGCATCATAAGCTGGTGAAAAATCTGTATTTTGTATTATTGGTTCTAAGTTTATTTTTTTTTCCTCTTTTTTGAAAAAACTGTCTAATTGTTCACGAGTAAAAAATTGAGTCATCATCAGATTTTTTATCGATTTTTTAAACTCTTCAAATCTTGCAGGTATAACGCCAGAACCATAAAGAAAAGGAACCTTCTCAAACAGCATATGTATAGCTAACTGGTTTGTTAATGCCCCAGATAGAGCAAATAATCCAGTATATAAAAAGTATGAAGAATAGTTCGTATTAATGTTATATGATATAACAATTAGTGCTATCGCTATTAAGTTTGTTATAAAACTTTTGTTAAATTTCAAAGTAAGTATCCTTTTTAAAAGCTAAATTATACTAAAAAAGGTATCATTTGCAAAAAAAGAAATAATATGACTGAAAAAAGCTATGAACTATTTAGATCTGCATCAAGAGATGAGATAGTAAAAACCATAAAAGAAGAGTTAGATAGAAGAAATGAGTCACCAATTTGGCTTGAAAAAGTGGTGCCATTTGCAGATGCAATTTTATCGATACTTATTCCACTTAGAGATGAAAATAGGTTATTTGATCCTCAAGGTGAAAAGATTGATGAATTAACCCCAGAACTGTTTTTCCAATGGAGTGATTTTGTGAGTTTAAAATCATTATATTTTAGAGTTAAAGATGTTGATTTGGAAACTTTAGCTGAATATCTTCATAGATATAGTGTAAATTTAGAAGATGAAAGACTCGACTTTCCAATTGCTAATTATAATTTGCATCTTGGAGTAAGTAATGTGATCAAATCTTTACTTTAAAAACATAAGATAAAGTGCACCCCATAATAAAAATACAAATAATCCAAGGACAATAAAAGTTATTGCAACCCTTAGGATTAATAAAAATATAATTTTTATAATTTTCATTTAAAATGACTCAATTGGAAGACCTTTCTTTTTTACATAAACTATTCCACCAAGCAGATTTGTCACTTTATATCCAAGTTGTTTAGTTAAAAAGTCTCCTAAAATTTTTGTGCGATTACCAGTCCGACAAATAATTGCAAAGGGTTTTGTAGTATCTACTTTTTTATTTAACTCTGTTAAAAAAGCATTTACATTATAGCCACCTTGTTGGTTAAAAAACATGATAGGGATAGCCCCTTG
>JAMOMX010000056.1 GCA_027066935.1 Sulfurimonas sp.
TAGCTAAGGCTGCACCAAAAGAAGATATGTTAAAACAAGCTAAAAAAGATGGATTTATTGGAATTTTTGAAAATGGAATTCAAAAAGCAAAAGATGGTATTACCACTATTGAAGAAATATTAAGGGTAGCAAAATGACAAACTATTACGAAGCAACTATTCTCACTAAAGGTGAAAAAAAGAAATTTGGTTTTTATGCTCAAGACAAAAAAGATGCTATTGATGTAGCAAAAATTAAATTCTCTGGTCTTTTTATTAAAGTTGAAGAAGCTAGTGAGCCTCTAGAGTTGCAATTTAAAAAATTCAAAACAAATTTACTTAAAAATATTAAAAAAAGAAAAATTAAGCCAGACGCATTGATAGCAGCAATTCGTCAGCTTGCTGTTATGGTTAATGCGGGTCTTCCTATTCATGATTCTATAACTGAAGTATCTAACTCTACTTCTGATCCTAGTTTAAATTATGTTTTAAATACACTTGCTGATGATATCAATTCTGGTAATTCACTATCAAAATCTATGGAAAATTTTAAATATGAGCTTGGAAATTTAACAATTGCTATGGTAAAACTAGGTGAGCAAACAGGTAATTTAGATAAATCACTAAGTGCTTTAGCCGATATGCTTGAAGAGATTAGAAGTAATGTTATAAAATTTAAAAAAGCCATGGCTTATCCTAGAAATGTAATGATAGCAATGGCTGTTGCTTTTACAGTTCTTATATCCTATGTTGTACCTCAATTTAAGTCAATTTTTGAACAACTAAATGCTGAATTACCACTACCTACACTAATCCTTTTAAAACTTGAGCATATTTTTAACTCCTATGGTCCATTTGTTCTTGCTGGTGGTGCTTTAATTTTTGTTGTTTCAAAATATTTAATTTCAAATTACAAAAAAATTAGATTTGGGTGGCATAAAATGTTATTAAAAACATACCTTATTAAAAATATTATAAAATATTCAACTCTAAACAGATTTACGTTAGTATTATCAGAGCTAGTACGCGCGGGTATCCCTATTGCTGAGGCACTCGATACTGCTGTAGATATGATAGATAACTTACCTTTAAAAGAAAAGCTTGGTGGTGTTAGAGTCGCTGTCGAAAAAGGTCAACAATTAAACGAAGGGTTGCGAGATACAGAGCTATTTGAAAATATGATTACCCAAATGATAAAAGCAGGTGAAGATGGTGGTGCCTTGGATAAGATGATGGAAAAAGTAGCTGAATATTATAAGATGAAGTTTGATGCAATTATTGATGGCTTATCTGAAGCAATTGAGCCTATTATGTTAATTATTATAACAGCTATGGTTCTTCTTCTTGCTCTTGGTATATTTATGCCTATGTGGAGTATGGGTGAAGCAGCAGGACTCTAAATTACAAAGTATTTCATTAGTTAGAAATCTTTAAAAGCCTAGATAACTTTTCAAATAATTTATCTAGGTTCTCTTTAGTTGATTTTATCTCAAATACCACCTCTTGTGTAAACTCTTTTTTTAATATTTCAATTTCATATGTTAAACATTGATACTCTACTTTTGATATATATTTATAAGCAAAAATTATTATTTTTATAATTTCATCTTTATACAAAAACAGTTCTGCTTCATTTAAAACTAAATTTGTAGCATCACTATAAGCTCGAACAAGACCACCAGTTCCAAGTTTTGTTCCACCAAAATAACGTATTGTAATAATTGCACTATTAATAATATCTGCACCTTGGAGTACCATAAGTGTCGGTTTTCCAGAAGTTCCTTTTGGTTCACCATCATCACTTGAGTGTTCTACTATTTGATTATATTTATTAAGGTATCTATATGCTACTATGAAGTGTCTTGCTTTTGGATGTTGTTTTTTTAAGATTTCTAAGGTATTTTTATATAAGGAATATGGGAGAAGATAAGCAATAAATTTTGATTGCTTAACCTCTAAAGTGTTTGTTATTACTTTATCAACATAATACATCATAATTAAATAACATTAGTAAAAACCTTTTGCACATCTTCATCATCTTCAAGTTTTTCTAAAATTTTATCTATATCTACTTGTTGTTCATCTGTTATAGCTATAGGTGCATTAGCCATTCTTTCTAAGTTAGCCTTAGTTATCTCTATATCCATGCTCTCTAGGGCATCATTAAGTGTGCCAAAACTAGTATAATCACCAGTTATTAATACTACACCATCCTCAACCTCTATATCTTCTAAACCTGCATCTATTAACTCTAATTCTAGCTCCTCTATATCAACACCATCTTTTAGAGTAAATTCTATCAATGCTTTTCTATCAAACATAAATTCTAAAGAGCCCTTGTTCAACATCTCCCCACCATTTTTTACAAGTATATTTTTTACATTAGCAACTGTTCTTGTATTATTGTCAGTCATTGTTTCAATATATATTTGCACACCATGTGGTGCTTTACCTTCAAAGTTAACCTCTAACATACTAGCAGTATCTTTAGCACTTGCCCTTTTAATTGCAGCATCAATATTGTCTTTAGGCATATTTTCAGCTTTTGCATTTATGATAGCTGTACGAAGCTTTGAGTTCATGTCTGGATCACTACTTCCCTCTTTTGCTGCCATTGTAATAATCTTGCCTAATTTTGGAAACAATTTTGACATCGCTCCCCATCTTTTTAATTTTGATGCTTTTCTGTATTCAAACGCTCTACCCATATCTATCCTTAACTTATTTATGCTCTCTTACTTATAATACCAATCCCCATTAAAAGATAGATATAAATACTAATTATGTTTTAAATTTTAAAGATGTATAATAACATCATTATTATAAAAGGATATTGATGTTATTTAGTTCTAGTTTTAAACATCGCTTTTTTAGTGCTTTTCGTGAACTTTTTGTACATCATCATGGTTCTTTAGAGTTTCGTGCAAAAATTTTGGCACTTTTTATTAGCGTAAATATGGAAAATCAAGAAGACTATTATGAACTTATTGAAAATATAGCAATGGATATCTATCAAAATGATAAAGATAGAGCTAATCTTCTAATATTAACAATTCAAGAACTTGTAAAAAAGGTAAAAGACAATAATGGCTTAGATGTAGATATGTTAGTTTTACATATTCAAAATGAGCTTAAAGTTGTACCAAGATATGCAAAAAAAATAGATACTAATTGTTTAAGAAATTTATTAAGTATTTCTAAAGATAAAGATACTATCTCTTATCAAAAAAATATCTTAGAGTTTTTAGATAAATTAAAAACAGATACACTTAAAGAGTAAATTTTTCTTTATCAAAAAAACTATCGATAGAGATGTTCTTAAACGCTGCATTTAATGAGGTAAAGAGCTGTGGAAACTCTTTTTCCATTTTTGCTAACATCACTTTCATATTTTCACGAGCATGTGGTCTTTTTATATCAAAACGTAATCCCGGGCACATCTCATTACCAATAGATGCAATATTATTTTCATCAACAAATGCACGAAGTTGTCTCTCTCTCATTTGAATAAGGGGGCGAATAACTATAAGTCCATTTTCAGCTTTATATTTTGGGGCCAAACTTCTCATTTGCCCATTATAAATAAAGTTCATAAAAAAACTCTCTGCGGCATCATCTAGATGATGACCAAGAGCAACTTTATTACACCCATTATCTTGTGCTGCAGTATATAAATGCCCCCTTCTCAAACGAGAGAAAAAGCTACAAAAGGATGAGTTTTTTCTTATTTTTTCATTTGCCAATTCAAAAGCATTTGTATTAATTATAATATGATTTATATCATATTCTTCACAATGTTTATGTAGTGGCTCATAATTTTCACCCATCCCATAACTTATAGTTACAGCAATAAATTCAAATTTAAAAGGAGCACGTCGTTGTTGCTCTTTCATTGCATGAATCATAGTAAGAGAATCCTTACCACCACTCAAAGCAACAAGAATTTTATCACCCTCTTGGATAAGCTCAAATTCAGCATTTGTTTTACCAAGTTTTGACATTA
>JAMOMX010000057.1 GCA_027066935.1 Sulfurimonas sp.
TCATCATCAACACTCACAAATCTAAGTGGACGCACTAAAGTTAAAGAGTGTCCACATGCTGATTTTTCATTTGCAGGAGCAACTACAGTAACCTTTACCCCGTCAATATCTCTTAAAGATTTTACTAGTTCAAGTAGACCTTTTGCTTCATATCCATCATCATTTGTTACTAAAATATTATACATTTCATATCTTTGTTTACTTTTATTGTCGATATTATATCTAATAAAAATTAGGAATATGTTATGAATACTTCTTATAGTTTAGATCTTTATAAAACACACGATTTAAATATAGCGATGCGCACATCTAGTGGCGATTTGATTGAGATGGATTTTGCAAACCATCAATCAGCATCATTTTCACAAACTCAAAATAAAAATACTAAAGAAACTTTAATAAGTTTTTCTTCTATGCAATCATTTCAATACTCTATACAATCAAATGGAATAGACAAGCAAGATCAAAAAGAGATAGAAGCTTTTATGAAAATTGCGCAACCTTTTATAGATGATTTTTTATCAGAGCTTAAAAATGATGCTATAAAAACACCTGTAACAGCATTAGCACACGACATAGCAAGCTTATTTAATCCAAATAAAGATAGAGATGAAAATAATGAAAATAATGTTAAAACAAATATAGTTAAAATGTTTGATGACTCACTCTCAAAACTAAAGCTAACAGACTCAACTGAGAGCCTATCTAAAATAGAAGATATTTATAAACAAACTCAAAAACTGCTTGAAAAAGTACTCCAAGAATTTATGAACTTCAACAAAAAACTATATGCTTAAAGTAAAATAAATCATTTTTTCACTCAATAAAAAGTTAAAACTTGACATTAGACTAAGGTTTAGTGTAACATTTCAATAACAAAAAGACAAAGTTAAGTCTCAAAATCTTTCCCCTACAACAAATCCCAAAAATCTAAGGCAGATATTTTATGAGTGAAAACAATTCACAAAAACCCCGCAATAACAACAAAAGCAACCCTAATAAAGCTAATCCTAAAACTCGTTCTCACAAACCAGTAAAAGGTGCAAGTGTCGAAGAATTACGTGCAACTAGTATTGAAGCACTTACAGCATTAGCAACTGAACTTAAAGTTGAAAATCCACAAGAACTTAAACGCCAAGATATTATTTTTGAGATTTTAAAAGCTCAAACTGAACAAGGTGGATATATTCTATTTAGTGGTATTTTAGAGATTATGCAAGATGGATATGGGTTTATCCGCTCAATTGATAAAAGTTTTAACGATAGTGAAAATGATTCTTATGTATCAAATACTCAAATAAAAAGATTTGCTTTAAGAAACGGTGATGTTGTAACTGGACAAGTTCGTCCACCTAAAGATCAAGAAAGATACAATGCTTTAATCAAAATAGAAGCAGTTAACTCACTTCCACCTGAAGAGAGTAAAAAACGCCCACTATTTGAAAACCTTACACCTCTTTATGCACTTGATCAAATCAAGTTAGAGTATAGAGAAAAAGGTTTAACTGGTCGTATGATGGATCTATTTGCTCCTATTGGTAAAGGTCAGCGTGGTCTTATTGTTGCCCCTCCAAGAAGTGGTAAAACAGAGTTGCTTAAAGAGATAGCTCATGGTATTACTGCCAACCATGCTGAGATTGATTTAATGGTGCTGCTAGTTGATGAGCGTCCTGAAGAGGTAACAGATATGGAAAGAAGCGTTAAAGGTGAAGTCTATAGCTCAACTTTTGATATGCCTGCAAAAAACCACGTTAAAGTAGCTGAGATGGTTATAGAAAAAGCTAAACGTCGTGTTGAGCTTGGTCGTGATGTTGTAATTTTACTTGATTCTATCACCCGTCTAGCTCGTGCTTACAACACCGCTACCCCATCAAGTGGTAAAGTATTATCTGGTGGTGTTGATGCAAATGCACTTCACAAGCCTAAGCGCTTCTTTGGAGCAGCTAGAAATATAGAAAATGGTGGAAGCCTAACCATCATAGCAACAGCACTAATTGATACTGGTAGCCGTATGGATGAAGTTATTTTTGAAGAGTTCAAAGGTACTGGAAATAGTGAAGTTGTACTTGATAGAAAAATTGCAGAGAGAAGAATTTATCCAGCTATTGATGTACTTAAATCTGGGACTCGTAAAGATGAGTTGCTTATTGGTGAAGAAAAACTACAAAAAGTATTTATCTTACGCTCAATGATGAACAAACAAGACAACGAGATAGAAGCTTTAAAATTTATCTATACAACCATGGGCAAAAAAGTTACTAATGAAGAATTTCTTGAGAGTATGAATACTCAGTAACTATGAAAATTGGGGTATTTGATAGTGGAATTGGTGGTTTAAGTGTTGTAAAATCAATGCTTGAACACTCTCTTTTTGAAGAGATAGTCTATTATGGAGATACAGCTCGTGTCCCATATGGAACTAAAGATAAAAACACCATTATTCGCTATGGTATTGAAGCTATAGAATTTTTCAAAAACTTTGAGCTTGACCTTATCATAGTGGCTTGTAACACAGTAAGTGCTTACGCCCTCAAAGAGATGCGTGATATTTCAAACTGTCATATAATTGGTGTAGTAGAGGCTGGAATTCTAGCATGTAATAATTCACTACAAGATAAAAACTCAAATATCTTAATTATTGGAACTAAAGCTACTGTAAACTCTAAAGCTTATGAAATTGGCTTAAATAAAAATGGATTTAAAAATTTATATGCAAAAGCAACAGGGCTTTTTGTTCCACTTGTTGAAGAGGAGATATTTAGTGGTGCCATTTTAGATGAAACATTTAAACACTACTTTAAAGATATTAAACAAAACCCACACGCTCTAATTCTTGGTTGTACACATTTTCCACTTTTAAAAGATGAACTTCAAACCTACTTTGGTAAAGATACTAAACTTATCCACTCGGGTGAAGCTATAGTTGAACAACTTCAAAATCAGTTTAAACTTTCAAAAAAACATAAAAATCCTAAACTAAGATTTTTTGCTTCTGAAAATCCTGATGCACTAAAAAAGATAGCAAATAAGTGGCTAAAACTTAACTAAAAACTTATAAGAAATTAACACTAATCATGCTAGAATCTTTCTAAAATTAGACTCCCAGTCAAGCTGAGAGTGACGGAGAATGTAGTGAAAGAGTCTTTTGAAGTATTAGCTAGAAAATACAGACCTATAAATTTTGACGAACTAATTGGACAAGAGAGTATTGCTCAAACTTTATCCTTAGCACTTGACTCAAATAGACTCTCCCATGCATATCTTTTTTCAGGTCTTAGAGGTAGTGGTAAAACTTCAACTGCCCGAATATTTGCAAAAGCTCTTACCTGTGAAAACGGCATATCCCATCTTCCATGTGGAGTTTGTCAAAACTGCATAAGTGCTTTAGAAAATCGTCATGTAGATATTGTTGAGATGGATGCTGCTAGTTCTAGAAAAATAGATGATATTCGTGACTTGATAGAACAAACAAAATACAAACCAGCAATTGGAAGGTATAAGATTTTTATCATAGATGAAGTACATATGTTAACAAAGGAAGCTTTTAACGCACTTCTTAAAACACTAGAAGAACCTCCTGAATATGTAAAATTTATCTTAGCCACTACAGACCCACTAAAACTTCCAGCTACAATACTTAGTCGTACTCAACACTTTAGATTTAAAAGAATTGCTACAAATAAAATACTAAATCATCTATCTCATATATTAAACTTAGAACAAATTAATTATGATAATGAAGCATTAGAAATTTTAGCTCGTAGTGGTAATGGAAGTCTAAGAGACTCCCTCACATTACTAGATCAAGCAATAATTTATTCTAAAAATCATGTTGATGTAGCTACTGTTACAGATATGTTGGGTTTAGTTGATCCAAAATTCTTACATGACCTTTTTACTGCAATTTTTGCTAAAGATTATGCAAAAATAGTTGAATTTACAAAAGTATTAGAAGATTATGAAAGTGAGATGGTTG
>JAMOMX010000058.1 GCA_027066935.1 Sulfurimonas sp.
AATTTTCCTGATAGCTCTATTACAAATTTTTTATATATTTTACAATATTTTCCATATCTTTATCAGATAAATCTTTTGCATAAGCTCCATGGCAACTTGCACAGTTTTTAGAAGTGTATATCTCTTTGTCTTTAGCTAAAGACAACTGATATTACTATGTTATTTCGTAACAACTCACCCCATTCCAACAAATTTCCACCTCTAAAACATATTAAAAATTTGAATTGTTGTGATACTTTGATATTTTTCATTCCATTCATCTTCTGTTTTAGTGACTATTTCATATCCTAATGGTATAGATATACCTGAGTCATCCGTATAGTGAAAATTTAACATGAGTGTTCCTTTATTCTCATTTTCATAATTTCTCAAAAGTGGCTTTATAGATTCCCATAACTTTTTATCATCATCAAGCTCATTATTCAATAACAGATTTTTGGTAAATATATCATGGCTTCTTCCAGTTAATTGCGATAATTTAGTCATCTCTATTTTTCCAAATGAACTTAACATAAAATCTTGATTACATCCTTATAATATAAGTATATATTATACAAAAATACTAGTCAATAAAAGCTATTTTATATAATATGTTTTAGTATGTTATTTGGCTGCACTGAAGTGATAATAGTATTGGAACTTTGAGTAGTTTTGTAATAAATCTTTAAATTATGGTTTTTGTGAATATCGTAACATCAGTAACATATCCAAATGGATTAACCATAAGACCATAACTACCTAAAAAGTATACAAGATGGAACAAGCACAATTGAGAGTTAGTATATGAGTAACCCAAACAGATCACAACGGAATAGTATCAATCAGCAAAACTAACAAAAACAGAGGAAATGTAAAAACAAAAAAGACCACCTATTAGGCTATTATGATAAAAATATAACAGGCTTAAAAGAGACCTACACCTCAAGACTCCAAGATAATCATTCACAAAATCTTTTCAAGCTTAAAAACTATTCAAATCAACTGTTTATCACTAGAAATTAAAGTAGCACTCTGCGATAAAGTAGTCGCACAAATAATGCTATCAGGCAAATTAATATCATAGTTTTTTTTAATCTCAATAGTCATATTTTTTATCTCTTTGCTGATGTTAAAAATCTCAAAATAGCTTAAAAGTTTTTTGATGTTGTCTCTTTCAAATTCAGTTAATTTAGGATAAGAAAAAAGCTCCATTTCAGTAATAATCGAGATGGAGTAATCAGCACGAGGAAATTTTAAGCCGTCATTTAAAGCATCAATAATAGCATTAGTGTTCAGTAAAGTCTTACCCCTCATCGCGTATCTTCTTTTGATACTCTAATCCACCTAACCCTTTAAAATTCTCTATTTTAAAAGAAGAAAAGCCTAAACCTTCTTGTTTAGACTCAGACAATGGTTTGAAATCCTCTTTATTATCTACAATCTCTAAGCCCTCATTTTTAAAACTATTTAAAAGCTACACTATCTTTTCAAAGAGTTGTTCGTTTGAGATATTTATGGTTAGTCCCATTTTTATTTTTACATGAGAGTATCATAAAACTTCATATAGCTGCTCACTTTTAAAGCGATATAACAATCAAAGATAGTTTCATACATCAAGATAACCTTGGAAGTATTATATCTATCTGATTCAAATATCTTTACTACAAATCAAGAAGGAAAGATTTTAACAAGAATATTATTCTCTTCTTTTGCAGATAATTTTGAAATTAAAGCAAAAAGAGATAGAGAAGATATTGCAAGTAAGACATTTATATTCTCATAGGAATGGAATTGTTGATGAAAAGTTTCTTCAGTTTTTTTCAGGTGAGTTTGATTTAAATTCAGAGTATGAGATACCTATAAGTGAGCTTTTGAAAAAGTTATTATATATGAGTAGTATTGTTAATAATATTGATGCTAAAGCTATAAATAAATATAGGTTGGCTGAAATTAGTACTGACTAAAGTGATAAAATATAAATTTTTCTAATAAAATCCTAATTTAAGCCGATATAAAACCACACGGCTGTATAATATTCACCTAAAGGGTGAAGGACTTGTTATTTGCAGATAAAATTTTGTACAAAAAAATTAGAAAAGCAGTACCTACAACAATCCGAAGCTATAAAGGCTTATGGGTCAAAGGTTGCCAAAAAGTACATCTTAAGAATAAATATTTTAAAGAGTGCAAGATGCTTTGATGATTTATATCAGATATCAACATTAAGGTTTCATCAATTATCGGGAAATAGAAAAGGTCAATTTGCGATAAAATTAACAGGTTTTTATAGGCTTATCATCACAAATGATGGTGAAGTATTTGACATAGTAAAAATAGAGGAAGTGAGTGTACATTATGGAGACTAACATATATCATTCTGATTTAGCGATACATCCAGGTGAGTTTTTAGAAGAAGTGCTAGAAGATATGGGGATGAGTCAAGTTGAACTTTCAAATCGTATAGGAAGACCAGCACAAGCTATCAATGAAATCATCAAAGGGAAAAAAAGCATCACATCAAAAACAGCTTTAGAGCTAGAAGATGTTTTAAAAGTTCCAGCACATATTTGGACTGGACTAGAGAGTGAGTATCAGATAGTAAAAGCAAAGGCAGAAGAAGTTCAGCAAATGCAAGAAGAGACTAAGTTACTTGTAAATTTTCCTTATGCTGATTTAGTCAAACTTGGATTTGTTAAAACAACAAGAAAAGCTATAGAGAAAGTAAATGAACTTAAAAGATTTTTTAGTGTAGCTAAATTAGAACAGATAGAACATGTTAAGGCATATCAGCCAGCCTTTAGAGTTTCAAACCATAATGATATTTCTTATGAGGCTATAGCTACATGGATACAAGCAGGAAGATTAAAAGCAAAAGAGATAAAAACTGCTCCTTTTGATAAAAATAAATTGAAAGCACTACTTCCTGAGATAAAAAAGATAATGAATTTACAAGATATTAATGACTCTATTGATTCTATATGTAATTTGTTAGCAAGTTGTGGTGTTGCCTTTGTTGTATTACCACACTTTAAAAAAACAAAAGTCAATGGTGCTACATTTACTATAGAATCAGAAAATAAAGCTGTAATTTTGATGACTATAAGAGGCGGTTATTCAGATATTTTTTGGTTTAGCCTATTTCATGAGATAGGTCATATTATTTTACACCAAAAAAGAGAAATATTTTTAGAAAATGGTTATAGTGATCCTGCTTTACAAAAACAAGAAGATGAAGCAAATCAATTTGCAAGAGATTTTTTGATACCAAAAGAAGATTTTAAAATCTTCACAGAAAAAAATGTTTTTAATAAACAATCTATCGTAAGTTTTGCCAAACGATTAGAAATAAAACCTTCAATAGTGATAGGACGATTAATGCATGAAAAAATAATAACCTATAATGATTACAAACTATCTTCTCTTAGAGATCAATACAAATGGGCACAATAAAAGCGAGAGCATAAAAGATGCTAAAAGTAAATTTACCCCTTTACAAAATTAATGAAAAGATTATCTTAAAAAATATTAACTTGCATCTAAAAAGTGGTGAAAATCTTACTATTTTAGGCTCAAACGGTGCTGGTAAAAGTACATTTGCAAAGCTTTTGTGTGCTCTTTTGAAGTCAAAAAAAGCGATTTCAATAGATGGTAAATATATAGAAGAGATAGATTCAAAAAAACGCTCAAAGCTTATAAATTATATACCGCCAAAGTTGTCAATTTATGATGAGTATATAAGTGTTGAAGATTTTTTGGCTTTAAATGAGTGTAGGCAAACTTCAAAAGCTAAAAAGATAGCTCAAACTTTAAAATTAGTAGGCTTAGAAAAATATCAAAAAAGTTTTTGTAGCTCTCTTAGTAGTGGGGAGAGCCAACTTTTGCTTTTAAGTTCAGCTCTTGTTCAAGATGCAAAACTTACTATCTTTGATGAACCAACAAGCAACCTTGATCCGATAAAAACAAAACTCATTTTCAGTATATTAAAAGAGA
>JAMOMX010000059.1 GCA_027066935.1 Sulfurimonas sp.
GTTTGTAGAATTAACATCATCGTAACTATTTAGTAGGTTTTGTATATCTAGTATGAGTTCCTCTTTTTTAGTCATAAGTACTAGCTGTCCTTAGTTATTGGTTAACATAATGTATATTCTCTTGAAATTTACTTCTCAAGATTTGGTAGCTCTGATTTCTCATTAATTTTTTTCATTGTTTCGCTTTGCTCATCAATTTTAATTTCATAAGTTAGTGCAAAATATATTATTGCTACAGAAAATATTATACCACCTAGTGACATAAACTTTTCCAAATTTTCTTTAATAATTTTCATACGGCAACTTCCTACTAGTTAATCAATGGAGATTTGCTTATAGCTTCTCTAATCTCTTCAATATCCAAGTCGCCTTTTATTGATAACTTAATGTTACCATTTTCTCCACTAACTTCCATCCCTTCAATTTTTTGCTTAGATTCATCACTCATGCAATCACATTGACCTGTCTGACACCTTTGAACCATCTCAACAACATTTTGTTTTTCAATATCTCCACTAAATGATATTTTTACACCGTTTTCTAATTTTACAACATTGGCTTGTTTCATAATATATCCTATATAATTGATATTTTTTAATATTAAAGAGATTTAAACGCCCTTTTCATGACACTATTACTATGTATTTGCGCTCTTAAGGTCACCATACAGTCACCTTTTTCACCCTACTCTTATGTTTTTGTAATTATATAATATTAATGTTTATATTGTTCTGATTCTGATGCACTTTCTTTTACATCTGATTTTAATCTATATGGACACGATACGGTCACTAAAAATGATAGGGAAGCTTAGAAGTCCTATTTCTAACAATTTGTCTAATTATATCAAAAAATAATTCTTTACTCTACCCTACTTCTACTGATAGTTACCGCACAATTTTATCAACAATCAAAAACTAAACAAATTTTTTTTAACTTCATAATTTGTGATATAAATTTCTCTTACTCTTTTAGCTTTTCCGTGTGCATTTTTTCCAAGTGTGTACTCTTGACCACGACTCATCATCGCTATGTATTTTGAGCTTTCAGATGTGATGATGTACTCAATAGTTGGACGACCACCACGAGATTTTTTCTTCAGTATTGTAAAATCAACATTTTCTTCAAGTCCAGTTCTGCTTATTTGATTTTTAATCCAATCAGCAAATGGTTTAGTAATTTCTAAAGCTTTATACAAATCCCTGGCATTTACAGAATTAACAAGCTCACAACCAACAACTTCACTTTTTATTTTTACTAACTCTTTCATTTTAAGCCTTTTTTTCATTATTAATGAATATATAAATTAATTATTACATATTATATGATGATTGTCAAGTTTAATACACACTATTTATGATATTTAGATATAATATTTACATTATTTATGATATTTTACTCTTAAGTGATAAAGTCTATCTAAAAGGCTATAAACAATGAAAAAAGAAGAATTTAACATAACTTTAAAAGATATTGGACTTTCAAGACAAGAGTTTGCAGATATGACAGGATTATCGTATGGCTCAGTAAGTAACTGGAATAATGACAAGCAACCAGTACCAGCATGGGTAAAATCTTGGCTAGAAAACTACATAGGCAAAAAGAAGTTTGATAATATAAGAGAGATTATCAAGGATGAAGTGTAATGAGTAAAGACAGTCAATGAGTTTATATTCTGAACGATTAGCCCATTTAAAAAGAGAAATCCAATCTAATCAAAGCAATAGAAAGAAAAAAAGATGGAAACCGAATCAAAAAATTATGATTGATTTTATTAATGGTGTAACAAATAAGGCAGTTTTTCAAGTAAAGGGTAAAACACTTCTATTAAAACAAGGTAATGAAAGTTTTGGATTTAAAAAGATAATTGTTAAGCATTATAATTCAAATGATTTAAGTGCACTAGATATTGTTAATATCTCGGAAGTGTTTGAAAGAGGAATTACTCTAAATGAAGAAGGCGTTTCTGATAATGACAACACTGTTTATAATCATACTAAAGATGGTAAAAAAAGATTGTTAGTAACAGGAAAAAATGAACTTGGGGAAATTGTAATTTCATACTACAGAAAAACATAATTGAGAGTGAGACGATATCGGTATTCAACCAACCAGGGCTTACTAAACGCTCCGTATCGTAACCCCACTCCACTAAGCAGACGTTTCCGTCACAAAACACACTTAGTGTACTTTGTGATAGAAACTCTGTATAAATCCATTATATAACAAGTTATACCAACATGTCAATAGCTTTTGTAAGTTAAATTTAAGTTTATACTAATAATTATATTGTTATACAAATTTAAATTTATTTATCAAATAACAAACTGCTAACAACCAATTCTTTATCATAACAAAACTGAGCAATTTGGCTTAATGAAAAATTTGGGCTCCTGAAACATTCATAAAACTTCGCTATATTGGTAGTAAACAAAGGTTTATTTACAAATGCCTGTAAAAAACTACAAAAACTTGTACCAAATGTAATTCCAAAAATACTATTTCCAAAGGTTCTAGAAGAGGAATAAAGAGATATTATTGTCATGAATGTGATAGTTGGTTTAGCTCTAAAAGAAGACCTGAAAACTTACAAGAAATTATCTTCAAAAAGTATGTATATAGAAGACAAATTTCTAGGTACCCCTTGAGGGTGTAATGCATCTAGCTGAAGATTACCATCGTAGTATTCCATGGATAAGAAAACAAATATTTGAATATGAACCAGTAGAAAAAATCCATCATCCAAGAGCAGTAGTTATAGTTTGTGATGCTACCTTTTATGGTAAGAAAAAAGATAAACTCGGCACACTAGTGTTTAAAGATATTTTATCAAAAGAAGTACTCATCTGGAAACATGTTCAAAGTGAACTTACAAAAGATTATAAACAACTGCTACAAAGACTTTTAGATATTGGATATGAAGTTAAAGCCATCATAATTGATGGGAAAAGAGGCTTATACAAGGCTTTTAAAGATTATCCAGTACAAATGTGTCATTTTCATCAAAAGAAAGTAATACAGAGACATATAACAATGCACCCAAGATTAGAAGCTGGTAAAGATCTTCAAAAAATCATGTACAACCTAACATCAACAATTCAAACTATTTTTACAAAAAAGCTAAATGAGTGGTATGAAAAATATAAAAATTTCTTAGCAGAAAAGACTATCAACCCTGATACATTAAAAGAGTCATTTACTCATCAAAAACTTGTATCAGCCTATCGAAGTTTGCAGACAAATTTATCTTATCTTTTTACTTACAAGAATGAGAAAAATATCAAGATACACAATACCACAAATGCAATAGATGGTGGTGTCTTTTCTCCGATGAAAAAACTGTTGAAAATTCACAATGGATTTACTAAAAGTTTAAAGTTAAAGATGGTCGATGATTATCTTGTTAGTTATAAGAAAAAATGATTATTTAGGAGCCCAAATCTTTCATTAAGCCACACTTTAGTGTTCGTTGCTAGGTTTTGTTATGTTCTTGATATCGTGCATGAGCTTGTTTGTAAACTTTCATATCATCTCTTTTTCCAATTGAGATAATATGAATTAAAATTTCGTTAGCTTTTATTTCATATACAATTCTATATCGTTTATTATCAAAATATACTTTTTTTAGTCCTGCAAGGATTAAGTTGTTTTTGTTGCCTAAGTCTTTACCAATTTCTGGATTAGCAATAATTTGAGTTAATTTTTTAACAAAAAGCTTTTGAACACTATTGTTTAGTTTTGCTAAATCTTTTTCTGCTTCTTCGTAAAACTTAAAGTTATACATCTAAAGATAATCCATGCTTTTTTAAAACATCATTACCATCAAGAAGCTTTTTATTTGCTTGTAATCTAGTTTGAACTTCATCATAAATTGTCATATCTTCTAATAAATTCATGGCTTCTGACATTCTTTCATACTCTTCAACAGATAGAATAATGGCATTTAAT
>JAMOMX010000060.1 GCA_027066935.1 Sulfurimonas sp.
TTAAAAAATTCATTAGTTTCTTTAAGTTCATCTTCAATTTTTTGTAAATCTTCACTGTTTTTGTTGGAAGATTTTTTAATTTCATTTCTATTTTTGATAATTTCATCTCCAATATCTTCAAAAGCTTTATCATAGTTTCTCTCCTCTTTGTTTGATGTTTCACTTGTTGTGTTTGATGTTGATGTTCCATCACTTTCAGTTGTTGTAGTAGTTGTGTTTGTTGTTTTTGTACCATCATCGTTTGTGATTATTTCTGTTGTTGTTTCAGTTGTTGTAGTTGTGCCATCGTCATTGGTTGTTGTTTCAGTTGTAGTGGTTGTGCCATCTGGTGTATCAGAGCTTGATACATTATCGCCTGATGTATCTTCAAGATTATCACCTAAATCATAGCAAACTTGACTATTTCCACCTGCAGGTATTATTATTTTTGAGGTGCTATCTTCGGATATTGGAAAGTAGTAGGGAAATGAATCAGAGCAAGGATTAGAACAGATACCATTTGTATCAGGAGTTTGATTGTTTCCACAATCTACACATTCGTTTTGAATAGTAGCAACATAGGGAAACTCACAAGTAGTACATTCAGAGCCATTGGAGATTGCATCATATGAACATCTGCAAGTTCCATCAGAGTTTAGAATTTGACCGTCAGGGCAACCAGACTCACATAAAAAAGTGCCGTCAGATTGTTCTAGCATAGTAGAGCCATCAGGACACTTACAGTCTGAAAAAGTACCATCACCGTTGCAAAAAACATCTAAGCCAATAGGGCAACAACTGCCTGATAAATTTCTTTGATAACCAGCTTGACAAGGAGTAACACAACCAAAATTGTCATCATATCTTTCAATCTGACAACTATAAGAAGAAAAAGGTTCTGTTCCTGATGGACATTCGCACTGACCAGTAAAAGAATTCAAAGGGCGGTTAAGTGGACAAACACAAGAATCAACATTTTCATCATAAGTTTTTAAACTATTATCACATTGATATTCAGAATTAACAGCAAATAAATCACCATTTGAGTTAACAAAAACGGAAGAAGAACCAGCAAATGACTGGTCATAAAAAGTATTAACTATACAACCAGATAAAAATATGCGATTCTGTAAATAATTGCCTATGGTATAGGTGACACTATAACCAGAATCGGAAGCTTTTACGACTTGAACGGGAGGATAAAGTCGATTAGAATTATCACAACTAAAAGAAAATAAAAAAGTTGGAATTAAAAAAAGAAATATTAAAATTATTATTTTTTTCATTTTTTGGCTACTTCTATGAAGATGAATGAGCTGAAAAAGAGGATAGTGAAGCCTATAAATGAGCCTGCTAAGACATAAGTTAAGCTTGCATTTTCTCCGACATATCTTACATATCCACCGTTTTGAGTCATATCAAATGAAGCTAGAACTCTGTTATTATGGTCATACAAATCAAGCCAATTTGAAGTTAAGGGATCGGAATAAATATATCTAATTCTATCAGTTGAGATATCATGGTAAACCATAACACGACCATTAACACATTGACCTCCGAAATATCTATTTGAAGATATATCTAAGTTATAATCATATGAACCGCATATGCCATTGAATTTTATATCAGCTTTAGCTAAGTTATTTGTGATGAACAAGTAACTTAACATTAAAAAGATAATCGGCACTCTGCGGACTATCGTCCTATTGATTTTTTTTTCTTTTGTATGGTAAGCTTTATTGGAGAAACAATTGAAAAAAAACTCTTTAGAGTTAAGAAACATTATTTTGTCCTGATGAGTCACTCTTTGAAATTTCATCATCAATTAGCTTTTGGATTTCTTTTAAAACTTTTCCTGAGTGAATTTTTGTGTGAAAACAGCAAGATAAATGATGTGAAAGATAGAGTTTTACAGATGTTGTCGTAAAAATAAATTTATCAAAAAATATAGTAGCATATGGTTTATCATCTTCAAATAAAACTAAATGATAAATTGAATTTATAAGATGTACTTGCATTTTGACTCCTTTTTAATTTCTTAGTAATGCTAATGCACCAAGAGCTGGAGCTATTATTGCAGTTGCATAGATGTATATAGTAAGTACAGCATTAAAAGTGTTATCATTTGAGAAATTTAATATTTCCATACTAAAAGCACTTGAAAAAGTTAAAACTAATATGATAAAAATTTTCATTTATTCAAATCCTTTTTTTGTGTTCTAATAATAAAAATAAAATTAAATAAATAGAAACTATATAAGTAGAAAGAAAGCTAATAAAAAATAAATAAAGATAATACATAATTTTAAGTTCCCGTTTTCATAATTTTTAAAGAGTAAGAAACACCCCATAAAACAACTAATGCTCCAAGCTCTAATGCGAAGAAGGCTAAAAAGCCTACTTCATTTAAATTGAAATTTTCAATCATATTATCTAAGCAAACTAATTGCTTTTCTAACACCAAAAACAACAGCGAGCCCCGTAACAACGAGAGCACCTACTGTCATAACATCACCCGTATTAATAGCTATATCTGTTAGTACCATTTTTTCCATCCTTTTTAATTTTATTTACAACAAAACTAAAGTTTTGTTGTGAGCCTAAAGACTCAAGAAAGCTTTAATCAAATAAAGCTTTATCAATCTTTACTTATCAGGTTTTTTTTGATTAGTTGTTTGAGCTGCTTGATTAGTAGTTTCAACTATTTGAGCTAAAGGATTATTATCATAAATCCTATAGAGAAGATTGTCATCAGGGAATGTATAAGTTCCATTTTTTGTGTTGATTGTTGTATAGGGTATCGATAGATATTTACCAACACTTGATTTTAAAGTATCAAGTTCATTTATAGGAAGTTGTATATTTTCCATACTTATTTCTTTTTCACCCATTTTGTCGATTGTTTCAAACTGTAGACTTACTTGTGCATGATATGCTATAGTTCCATCTTTTTGTTTTCTCTCAATTCTTTTAGCTACTAAAATTTGTCCTATGTACATGGTGGTCATCTTTGTTCCTTATATTTTAATTTGACATCTTGATTTAACGGTTTAGTATCGGAGTCACTCGTTCCTAAACCGAAATAGTTTAATGACTTACTTAGGTCAATTTTGTCTATTATGTAAAGTACAAATAGCAAAGGGAGTAATAAAAATGCTAATAAGATTGAGTAAACTATCTCATATAATCTTTTAATTTTTTTCATTTTTATCACTCACTGAATCAATTAAAGTTTGGATTACAAATCTTGAATTTTCAGGTTTTTGTGTAACATATTTTTGAGTTATCTCTACACTTGTATGCCCTAAAGTGTGTGATACTTTTTCTAATGGAAGTTCAAGAACATTTATAGAGTATGAGCCGATTAAATGCCTAATATCGTGAATTCTTGTAGGTGGAATATCTCCACTTTTTAAAAGTCTTGACCAAGGTTTTCTTAAATCTACATATTTTTTATTAGTTTGAGAATTTTTAAAAACTAGACCAGTTGGAAAAGGTGTATCAAGAGTTTCCATAGCATTAAATAGACGATTATGAAGTATAATATAAAGTAAATCAGTCATCTTATGTGACATATTTCTTCTAGCTTTGTTTATTCTTGCAGGTATATAATAGACTCTTTGTGACATATCTATCATTTCCCATTCTATTGATAAAACTTCATTTAATCTTCTGCCGTGAAGGAGAAATATAAAGATATCTGAAAAATCAACTTCATCAAATTCAAGAATTGTTTTTATCAATTTCTTTTGTAACTCAGTTGAATATGAGAAATATTTTCTATTATCATACTTTGGTAATTCAACATCTAAGAGAGGATTTTTATCTATATATTCAAGTCTAATAGCCATTTTATACATAACTGATGTTACGATAATTAAAAAAACAATTTTTTCATAAATAGTTACGAAATTACTCAACCAATAATTCTCCAACTTTTTTATAAGCAACTTTTAAAGCC
>JAMOMX010000061.1 GCA_027066935.1 Sulfurimonas sp.
TTTTTAATTGACTATTATCAACCAAATCAAACATTGTTTTAAAGTCTACCCATTTATCATTTTCATTATTATCCAAAGGGAAAATTGTTAAGAGCACCCCTCGATATGTCATAAAAACAATATTAAGACGCTCATCAACTTTTATAATATCTCGCTCAAATGTACCTCTTTTTGAGGGGACAAGTTGATTAGCATGCTCCACTTCTTTACTTAGTTTATAATTTCCTTTTTCATCAAAAAAATCAGTAAATTTTGCAAGTTTTTGCCCTTTATTAATACCTACAAGAGCTTTAAGTTTTGGTGTTTTTATCCGTATAATTTCAACTTTTTTCCATAATTGTGGTCGTGAAAACATCCCAAGTACAACTTGGTTTGCACTCATACCCCTCCATGAACTTTTACCTGTTAACTTGTTAAGAACTTCGCGATTTTGTGTGTCTAGTGGTTTCATTCGCCCAGCTGGGTCTTGTACTACTAAAGTTCCAAACTCTTTTGCAAGTTCTTTAGAATTTTTTTGATGCTCTTTGAGATAACTTTGTACATAGGGTGTGGCATTAGCTGGTGTATGAGAAAAAAACAATCCAAACGAAAGGATAAAGAGAGCTATAGGCATTTTTTTTATTTTAGAAATTAAAAATTGAAATCGTGATTTTTTATCAAAAAGATTTAAAATAAGTCCTAAAAAGAGTAAAAAATAACCAATATAAGTGATTTCTACTCCAGGGTCTTTATTAACAGTAAGTTTTGTTCCCTTTTCATCACTATCATAAGATGTTTGAAAAAATTTATACCCCCCATATATAAGCGTATGGTTCATATAAATCTCTTTGTCAAACTCTTTATTATTTAGTGTATCTATAACTTTTACATCTGAAAAAAACTCTGATGGGGATCTACTTCCTGGATATCTAGTAAGAGTAAAATTTTTTAAAGCTAAATAAAAATCTAACTCTATTTTTTCCTCTCCAAGCATAACAATATTAGATTTCTCACCCTCTCTAATATGCATCGTACCCTCAAACCCAAAATAGTGAGTAATTGTAGCTCCAAACAAAATAACAACAAAAGATATATGAAACATACTTCTTGCTTTAATACGATACATTTTTGTTTTTAATATTATGAAAATAAGATTAAACGAAGTAAGTAAGAGTGTAAACTGATACCAAGGTGCATGAAAAACCAACTCTTTTGCTCTTTGTGAGCCAAAATCATTTTCAATAAAAGTACCAACTGCAGCACCAACTGCTAAAATGAAAAACAAAAATAACATTGTTTTATAAGAGCTTATTATTTTATACATATAAGGGGAACTTCTTCAGGGTTAAGATCTAAAATCAAGTACTTTTATATTAAGTACTTGAAATTATAAGTATATTGTTATTTAGAATATGCTGTTTGGGCATCATCTAATCCAACACGAGATTTTTTTGCATTTAAATTATAATTTTTCTCAGCTTGTTTATACCACTCTTTTTCTAGTGTAGCTTTGAATTTTAGTTTTTCATCAACTAGTTTTTGAAGAGGAACACCTGCAATTTTTTGTGCTTTTTCTTTTGTTGAGAAATCTGGTGCAATATATTTTCTTACATTATGATCTGCTAATATAGATACTAACTTAAGTCTTGCCTGCATCGCTGTTTCATTTGCAACACTTAAAATTCTTAAAGTCTCTTCAGGCGCATGAAAAAATCCTGGGTGAGATGCAACAGCATAATCCCACTTCCATTGAGCTGAACGAATATCTGCTCTTACAGCTTCAAGCTCTGAGTCACTAGCTCCAGCTTCCATTGCCTTCGCAGTTTCTAAATGTGCTTTAGCTAAGTTGTCCATCGCTAACTCATGAAGTTGCTCTTTTCTTTCAAACTTTCTATGAACTATATCTTTAAGTTTCTTTTCATTTTCTCTGTGACACGGCATACAAGATCTATCCATAGTTTCCAAAGGGTTTTGTAGTTGATGATCAGAGTATTTTACAGAACCTTCTTGAGTATATGGCATATGACAATCTGCACAAGATACACCTTTTTGAGCGTGAATACCAGTTTTGAAAAGTTCATATCCAGGATGTTGTGCTTTTAACATTTTTGTTTTTGAAATTTTATGTGTCCAATCTGTAAAATTTTCATCATCATAATATTTCTCCATACCCTCTACAGTTAACCCGTTTGCCCAAGGATAAGTAACAACATTAGCAATTTTATTGTTTCCATTTTCATCAGTCCATTTTGTTTTTTTGAAATAATACTCACTATGACATTGTGCACAAACCAAATTTCTTTTCTCTTGATGGGTAGAATCCTCAAATTTTGGCAATCCTGCTGCTTCTAGCCCTTTGTTTAGATGAAGAATTCTTACTGCTAGTTCACCCGTTTCGTTTGAGTGACAGTTAGCACAACCAATTGTATTTACAATTTCATTACCATATTTTGCCCATTTTCCAGTAAAATATTCTAACTCTCCATCTCTCTCTTGAATTCTAGGTACATCTGTTGATTTACAAGTCCAGCATGCTGTAGGCATTGGTCCTGTTTCTCCATCAGTTGGTGCACCTGTTCTAAGCGTATTTACATTATCTTGAAGTGCATAATAATGTCCACGAGGAGCATTATAATCTTTAGAAAATCCATATCCTGCCCATAAAACAGAAAGTTGTGGTTTCTCTTTAAGCATATCTAATAGTTCATCTCCATCTTTAGTTTTTTTCCATGAACTATATTGGCGTGGATAATATTTTTCCCACTCTTCACTCTTATGTTGAACTGCTTCTTGAACTATAGGTGCAGTAGCTAATGCTATTCGCTCTGCTTCTTTGTTGTTTATGCTACCTGCTAATAGTGTCATAGCACCAATAGCTACAATTGCCGCTGTTAGTATCAATTTATAAATGATATTCATCTAATTTTCCTTTTTTAGTTTATTTTTTTAACACTTAAGTTATCAGGTGTAGTTGTTAGACTTCTGACTTTTCCATGTGGAACTTCTTTATGACACGACCAACATTTTCGCCCATTTTCAATATTTTCATCATCAAAATTATGATATTTATTTGCATTACTAGTCAATGTTGAAACTATACTTTTATGACATGAAATACAATTTTTTTGAACACGACTTGCCCCATCATCACTTATTTTAATTGCGTTATCATAAGTATCAAATGTAAATGCCACTGTATGATTCCAGCCATCTACAGATTTTGCTATATATTTATTAATAATACCATCTGTTGGTAGATGACACTCTATACATGTAACATCACGAGCATGAGAACTGTGTTGCCAAGTTGCATATTGAGTATTCATTACATGACAATTTATACATGCTTTTGGGTCTTTTGACAAATATGAAAATGCCTTAGAAAGATAAACCAAATAGATAAAGAAAATAATTGCAATTACAAATGCAAAAATTGCAACTTTTTTGATTCTTTCTTCAGCACCTTCAGATCTAAATTTTTTTTTCATCTTTTTTCCTCATATTATTCAAAAATGAACCATTAAAGGTTGATTCCTGATTCGCCATGAACTACTTCATCAAGACCACGCTGTTCTGTCTCTTCATCAACTCTTCCGCCACCTGTAATTGCCGAAGCTATATAAAAAATAATTGCAGTAACAATTCCTGAATATACTATAGTTAATGCTATTGTTTTAATCTGTGATACTAATTGTGTTGACATACTATAATCAGCTTCAGTAAAATAAGGAGCAATAAATATAGCTGTAGCTATTGAACCCCAGATACCAACAAGTCCATGTATCCAAAATGCATCAAGACTATCATCTACTTTGAACATTCTTTTAAATTTAAAAACACCAATAAATCCTATGATACCACCGACAAAACCTATAACTATAGCACCAGTAAGACCCGTAGAACCACTTGCCGGAGTAATTGCAACCAAACCTGCTATCGCACCAGAGGCACCACCAATTAATGTAGGTGTTTTATATACAATATACTCAGCTACTAACCAACCAATTATACCAACTGCTGCTGCAACATTAGTAACAAGAAAAGCGTTACCTGCTATACCATCAGCTGCAATTTGTGATCCAGCATTAAAACCAAACCAACCAAACCATAACAATACTGCACCAAGTACAGCTAATACTGGAGAAAATGGTTTCATCGCTGATGTACCATACCCTTTTCTTCTTCCTAGTATCATAGCTACTACAAAACCTGCAACACCTGCATTGATATGTACAACAGTACCACCTGCAAAATCCATCTCATTAAAATGTAGAGTCTCTCCTCCACCCCATGCCCAGTGTGCAATAGGTGCATAAACAAATAAAATCCATAAAGCTACAAAAATAGAAAAGGTTGAGAATTTAACTCTCTCAATCATAGACCCACTAGCAATAGCTACAGCGATAGCTGCAAATGTTCCTTGAAATGCTACAAAAAGTAACTCAGGAATTGTTCCAACTAAACTTTTATCAGTAACTCCAGCTAAAAGAATTTTACCTGTTCCAAAAAAATCACCCTCACCAAAGGCGATTGAATAACCAGCTAAAACCCAAACTAAAGTTCCAACAGCAAAAGCGATAAGACTCATCCCCATTGTATTTAGTACATTTTTACTTCGTGTCATTCCACCATAAAACAGTGCTAATCCAGCTGGTGTCATCAACATTACAAATGCAGTAGCTACTAACATCCATGCTGTGTCACCTGAATTTAACTCATCGGCAGAAGCGACAAGTGGCAACAACAAAAAAGCTACAATCCTTAAAAATTTATTTTTCATAAATTTACTCCTTTTTACATCCTAAAAATAATAAAGTAGATTATATCGACAATCTATCTGTTTTGAGAGTATGAAACTGTATAAATATTAATCAGTTTACAAATAGCATTAAGGTGAACTACTATTATAAGTGTTTAATAATACCAAAACCCATTAAAGAGTAAATATGAATAGTTCTATTATTTCAGTAACTTTTTAGGAAGTACAGCTCAAGATTTGGTATTAGTTTTAGGTATGAAAGTCAAGTGAAATAAGAATTCCAAAACATCACTTTTCAGTCACGCCTTAACAATTTTTGAGTATAATCAGCTAAATTTTATAAGTTCAAAATAAAAATTAAGGATTGTCTATGGATTGGGGTAAAGTAATTTATGTGTTTTTCTCTCTAATGAGTTTAACATCAATTGCGGGTTTTTTATATGAAAATAGTGCAGCTGCTCTTTTTATGGCAGCAAGCTTAAATCTTGTATCAACATTTTTAAAAATTGGTGTTAGAAACCTTCTCTCAGCAGAGCTTTTAGCCTCATCATTAGTAGCAGATTTACATCTTATTCCAGCTTTTATATATTTAGTTATTGTTGGAAATTTAGAGTGGGCAATTGCACTTACAATTGGTGCACTAATCGCAAATATTTTCTCTATGGGTATCATATATATAGAGAGTTCAAAAGTAAAAGATGACTACTAAGTTACCATAAATCCGACTAATGAAATAAATTCATTACTCTTAGCTTTCACCGATAAATGGATAAAGCTAGACTCTTTTTGAGTCATAATAATTTAAAATCAGGAATTTTCTTGGAATACAACGCACAAATAATAGAAAAAAAATGGCAAAAATACTGGTTGCAAAACAAAAGTTTTGAGCCTAGTGATGATTTTGGCAAAGAAACAAAGAGCCCTCGTGGTAAAAAATATATATTAAGTATGTTCCCTTTTCCAAGCGGACGCTTACATATGGGTCATGTAAGAAACTACTCAATTAGCGATGCATTTGCAAGATATTATAGACAACAAGGTTTAAATGTACTTCATCCAATAGGCTTTGATAGTTTTGGAATGCCTGCTGAGAATGCAGCAATTAAAAATAATGCTAATCCTAAAACATGGACTTATGACAATATAGACTATATGAAGGGTGAGTTTAAGTCTCTTGGTTTCTCTTTCTCTAAGACAAGAGAATTAGCTACTAGTGATGAGCTTTATACTAAATTTGAGCAAGGTTTTATCATAGATATGTTTGAAAAAGGTCTTCTTTATCGTGAAAAAGGATTACTCAATTGGTGTCCAAATGATAAAACTGTTTTAGCAAATGAACAAGTTATAGATGGATGTTGTTGGAGATGTGATACCCCAATTGTAAAAAAAGATATGAATCAGTATTATTTTAAAATCACTCAGTATGCTGATGAACTTTTAGATGATTTGAAAAAACTTGAGAATGGTTGGCCTAAACAAGTTCTTACAATGCAAGAGAACTGGATAGGAAAATCAAATGGTCTTGCTTTTGATTTTTTCTTTGATGAGGACTCATTATCCATTTTAGATAATGAATTCAAAGGTTTTGATGTATTTACAACTCGCCCTGACACAATTTATGGTGTTTCTTATACTGCCCTAGCTCCCGAACATAAAATAGTTACATATATGATTGAAAACAATCTTTTAAGTGATGCAATAATTTTAGAGATAAAGAAGATGAAAAATACATCCTCTATTGATAGACAAAAAGAAAAAAATGGAATATATCTTGGTTTGGATGTAATTCATCCACTTACAGGCAAAATAGTTCCGGTTTGGTGTGCAAACTTTGTTCTTATGGATTATGGGTCAGGTGCTGTAATGGCAGTTCCTGCCCATGATGATAGAGATTTTGACTTTGCTAAAAAGTATGATTTAGAGATAAATGCAGTTATAAAACCTTTTGAAGGTGAAGCTGAAATAGATAAAGCATATACAGGAGTTGGAGAACTGTTTAACTCTGGTGAATTTGATGGATTGAATTCTAAAAAATCACAATACAATATTATTAAATATTTTGAAGAAAATAACATTGGTAAAAAAACAACTAATTATAAACTAAAAGATTGGGGTGTTTCGCGTCAGAGATATTGGGGTGCACCAATCCCTTTTATTCATTGTGAGAACTGTGGTTTAGTTATGGAAAAAAAAGAAAATCTTCCAATTACCCTTCCAGATGATGTTGAGATTACAGGTGAGGGAAATCCGCTAGATAACCATCCAACCTGGAAACACTGTAAATGTCCAGAGTGTCAAAGGGATGCGATTCGTGAAACTGACACGATGGACACCTTTGTACAATCTTCATGGTATTTTTTAAGATTTTGTGCATCACCTCAAAATATGCAAGATGAGGCTTTCTCAAAAGAGCAATTAAGATACTGGATGCACCAGCAAGGGCATCAAGGTGTTGACCAATATATTGGTGGAATTGAACACGCAGTATTACATCTACTCTATGCAAGATTTTTTACAAAAGTATTTCGTGATTTAGGTTATTTAGATTTTGATGAACCGTTTGACAATCTTCTTACTCAGGGTATGGTGCTAAAAGATGGTGCTAAGATGAGTAAGTCAAAAGGTAATACTGTTGATCCTGATGCTATTATTGAAAAATATGGAGCAGATACGGCAAGATTATTTATCCTTTTTGCAGCACCACCAACTCAAGAGTTAGAGTGGAATGATAACGCGGTAGAGGGTGCTTACAAGTTTATAAAACGATTTTTTGATAGAAGTTCTAATGTAGTTGCATGTGAGAGTATCCCGAAAATAAACCATGATAATTTATCTAAAGATGAAAAGTATGCAAGAAAAAAAGTTTATGAAGCACTTGTTCGTGCAGATGATGTATATAGGGATAAATTCACATTTAATACACTTATAGCTGGTACAATGGAAGCAATGAATGCTCTTAATACTCAAAATAATCCAGGTATATGGAGTGAGGGGTACTGGATTCTTAGTTCTATAATGGAACCAATTATACCTCATGTTACACATGAGATAAGTGAAAAATATTTTTCATTAAATAACTTAAGTCCTCAAAAAGTTTTAGATGAAGTTTTTGTAGAAGATAGCATCACTCTTGGTGTTTCTATAAATGGAAAAAGAAGAACAGAGATAGAAGTTGCAGTTGATGAGAGTAAAGAAAATATAATAAATTTAGCTAAAGTTGCTGGAGCTAAATGGTTAGAAGATAAGACAATAATAAAAGAGATAGTAGTTCCAAATAAATTAGTAAATTTAGTAGTAAAAGGATAGTTTTGAGTATATATTCACATACGATGAAAGTGTTAGTATTATTGTTAATAGTTCAATTAATATCAGCATGTGGATATAAACCAGGCTCAAAATTTTCTCGTGATATATTGGGTCAAAAGATAAGTACTAGTGTGAGTATCTCTGTAGAGAACCCAGAAAATACTGTTTTAATTAAAGATGCAGTAGATAGTGCAATTGTTGAATCTCTTCAAGCATCACTCGTAAGCAGAGACCAATCAGATACACATCTGGATCTTAGCATCTTAAAACCAAGATATTCACCAATTCAGTATGATTCAAATGGATTTGTAGTTACCTATAGAATGAGTATTGGATTAAATATTATAAAATACACTAATGGGGTAAGTAAAAGATATACTACTCGTGGTACTTATGATTTTAGTGTAGTTCCAAATGCAGTTGTAACAGAGCAAGAGAGATTTGATGCAATAAAATTTAGTGCATCAAAAGCGATAAATGAATTTATCTCAAAAATATCAGCTGAGGGTGCAAGAATTAACAAGGAGTAATGATGACAATTCAAATTATAATTAAAAAAGCTATAAAGCGATTAGAGCTAGAGGGTAAACTTTTAACGCCTGATTATTATGCAGAAGCATTTTGCAAAGAAGCTAAAATCGCCAAAATGAATGTTGAAGATTGCTTTAATATTAAAAAATTAACAACTTCTCTTAATCCAGAATTTAAAAAAGAACTAAATCAGTATTGTATTAAAACTATGTCTGAACTTATCCGTTTTTTAATATCTCGTTTAAACCGAACAAATCCATCTTTTTGCTCAAGAAATCTTGAATCACAAGTTCTTTTTACAAAGCGTATACTACAAGTTGTGGAGGTGTTACATAATAAAGAAGCTGCAGATTTAGCAAAACTTAGCTTTAAAATGTTGTGTGAAAACCCAAGCACAGTTATAGTTGATCAATTTAGACAACATTGGATAAATTTTATAACTAAATATGATGATTCTTTTTTAGAATCAATTGGCTTAATAGATAAAAATAATTTAACAAAATCAATTCAAAACTTAGAGCTTAGTTCTCTATCTAAAACAGATGATACAAATTTTAATAAAGTAGCATCACTATTGGTTTCATCTTTTGTTCCATCAATCGCTTCAAATATAGATGATAAAATTATAGATATCTCTCAAAAGATAAACAATAACCCAAATTTTTTACTAGGTTCAAATATAGAAGAGAAGATTAAAAAGGTTATACGATTAAGAATAGCACTTGACAAAAAAAGTGTAAAAGAGATGATAGAATCTTTAGATGGTGTTTTAGATAAATTATCAATTAGACTTATTGAGATGATTGAGAGTTCAGATAATTCAACTGTTGAAATTCAAAGAATAAAAAAAGAATTAGAGTTATATAATACTGAAAATGAAAGTAACAAAATAAGCTTTAAACTAACACATAAAAAACTCTATACCATAGCTGTTGCTTTAGAAGAAAATACAAAATCCTTAAGTAATGATTTAAAAGATCATAGCGATGAAGTTAGTATATTAAGCAAAAAGATTGCTAAACTTGAATCTGAATTAAAAAGTGCAAGGGAAGAATCAAAAGAAGATTTTTTAACAAAACTTTATAATAAAAGAGCCTTAGATGAGTTTATGAAAGTTAAAGAAGCCGAATATGAAAGATATAACCGTAACTATTCAATTGTGATGTTAGATATAGATCATTTTAAATCTGTTAATGACACTTACGGGCATGATGCTGGCGACGCTGTTCTTGCTGCATTTGCAAAAATATTAAAAAGAGAGGCAAGAAGTGTAGATATAGTTGGTCGTTTTGGCGGTGAAGAGTTTATGGTGATTTTGAGTGAAACTGATGTTGATGGTGGAGTTATATTTGCGCAAAAAGTTCGTAAAAAAGTACAAAAAGCGAAATTTATGTATAAGAAAAAGCGCATAGAGATAACACTAAGTGCTGGAGTTAGTGAGCGCAAAAAAAATTCATCTTTAGATAATGTTATGAAGTCAGCTGATGACAATCTATATAAAGCAAAAAAGAGCGGTCGTAACCAAGTAGCGAAATAGACAATTGAATTTAGATAAATTTTTAGAGAACAAGCCACTCTTTTATGATGAAATTGACTACCAAAGATTTCCTAAAATATTTCATAGTATAAAACATCATTTTAAGATACCAAAAATCATTCATTTAGTGGGCACTAATGGTAAAGGTACTACAGGTAGATTTTTAGCTACAGCACTTTTTAACCTTGGTTATAAAGTTGGACATTATACCTCTCCACATATTATGAAATTTAATGAAAGGGTTTGGTTAAATGGAGTAGATGTAAGTGATGAAACTCTGCAGATTGAACATATTAAACTTAGCAATATTTTAGATAAAAACCATTTAGATGAACTGAGTTATTTTGAATACACAACCCTTTTGGCTATGAAAATTTTTGCTGATTATGATTATGTTGTTTTAGAAGCTGGACTTGGTGGAGAGTTTGATGCTACAGCCGTGTTTGATAAGGTGTTAACGCTAGTAACTCCAATAGATATCGATCATCAAGCTTTTTTGGGAGATACCATCAAAGAGATAGCTACTACAAAACTAAATGCTATTCAAAACAATGCAATAATAGCTTCTCAGAAACATTTAGAGGTTTATGAGATAACAAACAAAATGTCTAAAAAGTATAATATTAAAAAAATAGAAAATATTTTAGATAAAAATGACTTAAAAAGTATAAAAAATATTTCAAAAAAATTAAATTTAGTAAAATATTTAGAAAATAATTTATCTTTAGCTATTTGTGCGTTAAAATTTTTAAATATTGAGTACAAAGAGAGTGATTTTAAAAACTCAAAACTATTTGGAAGATTAAGTGAAATTAATGAAAATATCTTAATTGATGTTGGACATAACCCACTTGCAGCGACTTCTATACTAAATCAGTTAAAACCAAATAAATATATATTGATATACAATAGTTTCAAAGATAAAGATTACAATCAAATTTTAAGTATATTAAAACCAATTATACTAAATGTAGAAATCATAGATATTGATGGACAAAGAGTTGAATCAATTAATAAACTTCAAAAAGTTTTAAATGACTTAAAGATAAAATATACAAAATTTAAAGAGGTTAAGCCAAATAAAAAATATTTGGTTTTTGGATCATTTAGCGTAGTTGAGCAGTTTATGAAAGAGTACAATGGATAATCATTTTACAATTACAATTAATGATGACAATGGTGTAAGACAATTTAATCTGCACCAAGCTGTTAAAAAAGCTATATGGTATATCTTTGGTTTTATTGTATTTATAGCCTTTTTTGCAGTAACTACAATATTGTATCTAAACTATACAGTTGATAAAATAGAAGATAAGCGTTTAAATATACAAGAAGCTTATCAAAATCAAAAACTTAAAAATGCAAATCTAAATGCAACTATGAAAGAGACTCAAGTAGCCCTTTTTTTAAAGAAAAAAGAGTTAAATGAAATATCAGATTCACTCTCAGAAATAGAGACACTAATTGGTTTAAGATCAGATAATAATACAACCCTGCAAGAGAGAGTTACACAAACAAAAATAAACTCAGAACATATAGCTGCACTTTTGCAATTTATTCCAAATGGTTCACCTGTTGAGTTTAAAGGGGTTACTAGCAAATTTGGTTATAGAATCCACCCAACTCTAAAAACAAAAGAGTTTCATCGTGGTTTAGATTTGCGTGCTCGAATGAACACTCCTGTATATGCTTCAGCAGATGGAATTATTGAATATGTTGGATTTCATAAAAAAAGTGGTTATGGAAAATTAGTAATGATAGAGCATAACTATGGATTTAAATCATATTACGGTCATTTAAACAAAATAGTAGTAAAATACGGCAAGTTTGTAAAAAAAGGGTCACTTATAGCTTATTCTGGTAATTCTGGAGTTAGCAGTGGTCCACATCTACATTATGAACTTAGATTTTTATATAAAGCTGTAAATCCGTTTCATTTTGTAAAATGGAATGTTAAAAACTATAAAGATATATTTGAAAAGGAAAAGAAAATACCATGGCAATCTTTAATAACAGCAACAACTCACATCAAGATACTAAGCCCGACACAAACACTACCATCATCACAGCTGGTTCTCTCCTCAAAGGGGAGATGAATCTATCTTGTAGTTTATATGTAGATGGTGAATTTGAAGGGGTTATTAACTCTCAAAAAGATGTAAATATTGGCAAAAATGGTCATGTAAATGGTGATATTCATACAAAAAAACTAATAGTTCAAGGTTTTGTTGATGGTTCACTTCATGCAGATCGTGTTGAAATAAAAGCAAACGGTCGTGTTAAAGGTACAATAGAAGCAGCAGAGCTTATTATAGAAGCAAAAGGAATATTTGAGGGCAACTCAATTGTAAAAGGTGCCTCTCCCACTCCAAAATCGATAGCTACTTCAAAAGAAAAAAAGGTGTAAATGTCTCAAAATATTTTATTTCAATATTTAGATAGTGATACAAATCAAAACTTAGATATTTTGATTTGTGAAGACTCTGTAGAAGCCCAAGCTTTAGAGAGTGTAGCTAAGTTTTTTAAAAAAGATGTAATAATTTTTCCAGATTTTCGTCCAAGTTTTGGTGATGATTTGCGTGTATATAAAGAGGAGAGCCATACCCTTTTTACAAAACTTAGAACCTACTATAATGCAAAACAAAAACCACTTGTAATCTCTCCTCTAAAAACATTACTCTTTAACCTTCCAAATAAAGATATGTTAAGTTCCACTACTATAGAGTTTGGTGGAACAATAAACCTTAAAGAGTTTAAGCAACAGATGCTTTTTTGGGGTTATAGTTTTGTTGATATGGTGCAAGTAAAAGGTGAGATTTCTCATCGTGGAGATATTATAGATATCTATGTACCATCTTCAAAGATGCCGATACGAATCTCATTATTTGATGATGAGATTGAACAGATTAAATATTTTGAGTTAGAATCTCAACGAACTCAATCACTAGAACTTGATAGCTATGAGATAACAAGTGCATTTTACTCTTTAGATGAAGAATTATATGACTCTTTAATGAAAAAAATTGAGTTAAGTGAATTTGATTCTTTGGTAAAAGATATAGCTTCTCTTGGTTTATGGTACTTAGGGGATAATGCAACTAACTTTTTAGAAAATAAAAATGTAAAACTTGTTCGTGAACTTGATGGTGTTTTAGTTGATGCTTATGCACTAAATAATCCAACCATCAATAGGGATAAATTTGATTTAGAGATACTTCCATCAAATGGTGATTATAAAGAGTTAATAGTAGCAGATGTAGCTTCACTGTTAAAAGTTCACAAAAATAAGAACATAACTATCATTGCACACAATGAAGCTGTTATGAAACAAGTTGGTTTGTTTGAGCTTAAAAATATAACTGAAATTTATGCGCCATATATTTTAAATATATTAACTCCAACTCAGATGGTTATATCTCTAAATAAGCCAGATAAGTTAAGACGAAGGCGAAAAAGTGCCATCCTTTTAGATGATTTGAAAAAAGGTGATTATGTAGTCCATGAAGATTATGGTGTTGGAATCTTTGAATCAATTGAGCAAACAGAGATTTTAGGTGGGGTAAAAGATTTTATAGTTATTAAATATATTGGTGATGATAAAGTTTTACTTCCAGTTGAGAATTTAGATTATATTGACCGTTACATCGCTAGTGGTGGCTCAACTCCTGTTCTTGATAGACTTGGAAAAGGTAGCTTTGGTAAACTAAAAGACAAAGTTAAAAAACGACTTTTAGAGATAGCTGGGCAAATTGTAAATACAGCTGCTACTAGGGCTCTTATAAAAGCACCAAAAATTAATATATCTAAAAAAGATTTATCAGAATTTCAAAAACTCTCTGGTTTTGATTACACAACGGATCAAACTACATCAGTAGATGAGATTATAACTCAAATGAGTTCAGCAAATATTATGGATAGATTACTTAGTGGTGATGTTGGTTTTGGTAAAACTGAAGTTGCGATGAATACAATTTTTGCAGCATATAAATCAGGTTTTCAATCAGCTTTTATAGTCCCAACAACACTTCTTTCAGCTCAACATTATCGCTCACTCGATGAGAGATTTAAAAATTTAGGTTTAAGATATGCAAAATTAGATAGATTTGTAAGCACTAAAGATAAAAATAGTGTTATTAAAGCATTGGCTGATGGTACATTAGATTGTGTAGTTGGAACTCATGCTTTATTTGGATTAGAGTTTAAAAGGTTGGGTGTAGTTATAATAGATGAAGAGCATAAATTTGGTGTAAAACAAAAAGAGAAGATAAAAGAACTTTATCATAATGTTCACTTACTCTCAATGAGTGCTACACCAATTCCACGCTCATTAAATCAAGCGATGAGTTCTATTAAAACTATGAGTCAGTTGCTGATTCCACCAAGTGAAAGACAAGGGGTTAGAACATTTGTAAAAGAGTATAATGAAAAGCTTGTAAAAGAGGTAATTTTAAGAGAACTTCGTCGTGGTGGACAGGTTTTTTATGTTCATAATTCAATAGATCATATGCCAATAAAATTAGGTGAATTAAAAGCAATACTTCCAGAGTTAAGAGTTGTTATGCTTCACTCTAAAATTTCAGCACTCCAGACAGAAAAAGAGTTGCTTAAATTTGAAGCGGGTGAATATGATTTGATGCTTGCAACAAGCATTATAGAGAGTGGTATTCATATGCCTCGTGTAAATACTATTATAGTTGATGGTGCTGATAGATTTGGTATAGCAGACTTGCATCAACTTCGTGGTCGTGTAGGGCGTGGGCATCATGAGGGTTTTGCTTATTTTATAGTTAAGTCAAAAGAAACCTTAACTGATGAAGCTAAAAAAAGGTTGTTGGTTCTTGAATCAAACTCATTTTTAGGGAGTGGTTCAGTTTTAGCTTATCATGATTTAGAGATTCGTGGTGGTGGTAACCTTGTTGGTGACGCTCAAAGTGGACATATAAAAAATATTGGTTATTCTTTGTATCTTAGAATGTTGGAAGATGCCATAAAAGAGTTAAGCAACACAAAAGAGAGCAAAAGGGCAAAGGTTGATATAAAACTAACTATTAGTGCCTATCTTTCAGATGAAGTTATAAGTGAAGATAGGTTGAGGTTAGATCTATATAGACGACTCTCAACATGTGAAAAATCACTTGATATATATGAGATTCAAGAAGAGGTTATAGATAGATTTGGTGATTTAGATGAGCCAACAAATAACTTTTTTGAGTTGATGGTTATTAAATTACTTTCATTAGATAAAAAGATAAAAAATGTATCTAATTATGGACAAAATATAACTATTACTTACCAAAATGATTCAAAAGAGAGTATTAAATCAGACTCTAAAGATGATGATGACATCATTAAAGCTGTGTTGTTTTATTTGAGAAACAATAAACCTAAGGTGTTGTGAGCATAACCATTAATTTGTATTATAATTTTATTTTTTAAAAGTGGATATTCAACACCTCGTAATGTGCATCTTTAATCCTTTAAGTAACATTGTGTGTGTTATGTAGAGTATTTTCAAATTAACACACGCTGAATCTTTAAGAATAATAAGCTTTTTTCCCAGAAAACTTTATAAATATGTCATTTTGTCATATTTATAACAAATTCCTGATATTTAACACACATTATCAGTGTGTGTTATTTTTGATATTTAAGGTTACTCTGTATATAATGTATTTGAATAAAGAGTTGTACAATTACCCTCTTTTTATAATGTTAAACTAAATCTGCTATAATGCGATAATAAATAAATTAGGATTTAAAAGAATGGCAAAAAAAATAAAATTTCATTATGTATACGATAATAGTTATAGTCCTGATCATATATCAGGTATCAATTCTTCTGTATCGCCAGAAGATGATTTAGAATTAAATTTTTTTATGGAACGAAATGCTTTACCTAAATCTGAAACTTATACATTAGAGCAAGATGGTCAACTGTCTGATTCTCCTGTTAAAACAGTACCAGAAGATCATGATACACAAATAAATATTGTTAGACATATTAAGAATGGAATTATATTAGATGTAGAAGGGGTTAAACTTCTCAAGGAACTTCTTGATAATTACCTTAAAATGGTTGAAAAGAATAATGCAAATTAACAAATATGTTAAAACATCTTTACAAAATATAAAAAGTATTAATTTAACTCATAAAACCTACAATACAACTTATTCAAATACTCAAATTAGACTTATTGAAGATAATGCACTTTATAAAGGCTTGACGATAAAAAGAATAGAAACAACAATTCATACAACAATTATAGACATTAAATTTGATTATGAAATTTTTAGAGAAGCATATATAAACCAAAGAAAACAATATAAGCTATTAAAAGCATATTTAGCATTAAAAGATGAATTGATTAGTGAAAATGAATATGATGACATTGAAGATGAGTGTATGATTACTATTAGAGATTACAATGAAAATATATCAAAAAAAGCAATTTATAGATTTTTAAAAAATCATAATGATTATGTGCAGGACTATGATTCAAATGAATTATCAGAAATTTTAGGGATATCTTATCAGACAGTAAATAAAATTATAAAAAATAGAAATCAATAATGGCAAAAACAAGAGTTTATCCTCCAAGTAAAATTACACCCTCATCTATTATTGGGGACAATATACATTTATACTCGAGACATATTTATTTACCATTTAAAAAAATAAAATTAACGCATAAAACTGAAGATTGCCAAATAATTATTTACACAGGTGAAGTTAAAGATAATTCTTCTGCTGAAATTGTAAAAACAACAAAGAATATATGTTTAAAAACAAAATATACTTCTACTTCGAAAACATCAAAAATATCTGGTACACACATTCATGTAAAGACTAAAATTAAAGTTAGAGAAAATAGTATCAAAAAAGTTAAATTATCTGGTAGACATAATGCACAAGAGTTAAAACTAAATGATTTTACCTATGCTGAATTAATCAAAGAAGAAAGCAATATAATAAATAGTCAAGATTATGCTTCACTAGCAAAGAAAAAAATAGATTTAGATTTTAATAAAGATGGCTTTATAGAACTTTCTTAAATGTACAACAAAACCTTGCAACAAACGCAAAGAAAGCGTCGTTGAACCGTTATCTCTAAAAACCTATTAAGTAAAATAAAATTAGGAATGAAGCTCCTCGACCCAGAGGGTACGAGGTATCTTCATACCTCCAAACTCAATTGACCTTGATGAATCTTTGAATATTTTTCTTCTTTGCCTTGATTTTTAATATATTTTACAATA
>JAMOMX010000062.1 GCA_027066935.1 Sulfurimonas sp.
GTCTGTGAGTTCACTATTGGTTGTTGGAAACTCTATGAGGATAAAATACAAATGGCATAAGGAATAATATGAGTAGTAGCGTTATAGTTATGATGTTAAGCGTATCGATATTTTTAGGAGCCATTGGGCTGTTTGCCTTTTTATGGGCAGTTAAAAATGGTCAATTTGATGATGAGGAAAAATTTTTAAATGGAGCTAAGTTTGACGGTATTGATGAGTTAAACGATGCGGTAAATCTTGAGAAGAAGAAAGAGACATTAAAAAATAATTATAGACCAGAATAAAAGATCAATTATTCTGAGATAAACTCAGAATAATCAAAGAAACAAGTGTTATTTACCTACAGTAAGAGAGAATTCAATTAATTCTTCATCTGAGTATTTTGCAACTTGACCCTTCATAAGACCTTTCATTCCACGACCATAAGTACCATCTTTGTAACCTATTAGAGAGTCAGCGATCTCTTTATGAGTCATCTCAGCAACATTTAGAGATTTACCAAGAGCGATTTTGCTCCAATCATTTCCATGACAACCTGTACAAGCACCAGCATTTACAGCAGCCATTAAAGCTGTTGTTGCACCTAAAGCAATTAACGCAGTAGTAATTTTTTTCATTTTTTTTCCTTAAAATAAATTTCGAGTCAATTATAGTGATTAATTTCTTAAATTTTAGTTAATAGATTATAAATAAAATATTATTTCTATAATAAAGTATAGTTTTGGAATGTATATTGCTAAATTATTTGATATAGATAATTAAATGAAGGAAATATATGTTAAGAAAAATATTATACTTTGCACTAAGTAGTGTAAGTTTATTTGCAATGCATACAGCTGAGTTAAATATAAATGATGTGGACTTAGAAGTTGGTGTTAAATTGGATATTGGTCAGTACAATGAAAATATTGAACCTGATACAACATTTATTGGAGTTACTTTTATCAACGCAAATGAAGAGTATTCAAAAGATGTAGGTGGAAATGCAATACCTAAGTTAGGTAAGTATTTTAATGTTAGTTTTTTAGTTAAACAAGAGATTAAAAATAGTGGTTTAAAAGTGGGACTTGGGACAAAAGCAATTTTTACCTCAATAGATAAGCCAGACCTAGGTCTATTTTCAGCTATTCCATTAGGTGTAGAATGTGAATATCAGTTACCATTAAAAAATGCAATTCCTATATGGTTAAATGCTCAAGTATATTATGCACCTAAATCATTATCTTTATCAGATTCAAAAAGTTATTTTGAATATAGAGTGGGAGTTAACTTTGAGGTTATTCAAAGGGGTACTTTGTTTTTAGGCTTTAGAAATATAGAGGTGAATTATGATTCAGGTGATTATCTATTTAATAAAGCGAGTTATTTTGGATTAAAATTTAATTTTTAATAAATATATATATAGGAGATGAGCCAATTTTTAGGCTCTCATCTTTTATGATATCACCATCTCTTGAGTAAACTTCAAAAAAATCTTCATTTTTAAGTGTTGTTGGCTTTAGTGTCCAATGAATTTGTAATAATACATTATCTACTAAAAATTGTAATATATAATAATCTCTTTTGATATCAAGTCTAAGAAATTGAGCATTATGTAGGTATTTGTACATGACTTTATATGTTTGAAATGCAGGATATTTTTTTATGCCGTCTCTGTTATCGATAAGCCCATACCCTGGTGCTATTAATTGATGCCATGAGACACTATCTACCTGCTGTGAAGCAAAAGCCAAAAGATAATAACGAAGCATAAAGTCAGCATATATTTCTAAATTTACACACTCTTTTTCACTAGTTGGTGCAAAAGGGGCTGTGTTTGAGATTGGCCAATTTGTTTCAGTGATGTAGAGTTTTTGATTCGTTTTTACACTTAGCCAAGCCATAGTACTCAACCATGCTATCTTATCTGAGAGTGTAAACCCAAGTTGTGACTTTTCTGGAGCACCTCGTCTATCTACATATAAAAGAGCAGATATACCATCATATTTGTAGTTAAAAAAATTAAAAAGAGTATGGGCTGTAAAGTGATATTCAAAATCTATAACTCCACTTCCAATCAGCTTAATATGTGGAAATGATTGATTTCTTAAATCATAAGCAGTTTTATAGAATTTATTGTATTCATCTACACTAAAAAATCCCCATTTTGCACGATTTATTGTTGTTCCTATCTCATAAATATCAACTAGCTTATCAAGAGAAGAAAAAATAATTTGCATATTTTTTCTAAATAGCTTTAAATCAGTAACATTTTCTCTGTCTTGCATAATTTTAAGTGTTATTTGTTTATCTTTAAATGCCAAAAGAAACTCTTTAAGCTCATCAATTGTACTCATCTCCCAAAGTTTTAAACGAACTAAAATATGTTGCACTTTAAGTTCATCAATAAGAACTAAATTTTCATTTATCCCTTTTTGATAATCAACACCTATGCAAAAGAATTTATTTGAATCTATTTTTTTTCTTCTTATAAAAGGCATAGCAACTAAAGAGATAGGAAATATTATTAATGATAAAAGAAATGTTTTTATCAAAGATAAAGAAGCACGTCGGCGCATGGTTTTTTTGTATATCTTGTCTTTTAATGGATAGGGTTGGTCTGAGTACTCATCCCAAATATATGGTTTATTCATAAGACGAATTATACCATTTTTAGCTATAATAACAATACAATTAAGCTAAATATGAAGGGTTTTAGTGGCAAATAGATCGTTTAGAGTAAAAAAAAACAGAGAAGAAGCTATACGAGTTTTAAAAATTGTGATAGATGTACTTGATAAACATAATATAAAATATTATCTTGATTTTGGAACTTTAATAGGTGCTATTAGGGATAAAGGATTAATCTTGTGGGATGACGATATAGATATTTCGCTCTTAAATCAAGAAGATTATAAAAAAATCCCAGATATTTTAAAAGAGATAGAAAATAATAATAATTTACGGACATATATTTATACATTTAATTCAACTAAACAAAAAAGAGAAAAACGAGGTAATAAGGTTTACTCTCAAAATGTTAGTTTTGCAAATATGCAAGATTTTCAAATAGCTAAAGTGCGTACAAGTAAATTTTTAATTTTTGGTCGAGGAAATACTTGCATAGATATTTTTTTTAAATATAAATTTGAAAATAATATTTATTGGATGGCTTATGGAAAAGAAAATAGTGTGCCTATTGAATATGTATCTTATGAAGTTATAGATATTGACTTTTGTGGTTTGAAATGTAAAATACCAAAAGAGTATGATAAATATTTAACTTATAAATATGGTGATTGGAAAACACCTAAAGAGAATTGGAATCACGAAGATGATGATTTTTCAATAAATAACTAAATAGAGAGTGCAGGCTAATGGATAAAAAAACAGTATTGACTTATGGTACATTTGATATGTTTCATATTGGACATCTTAAATTGCTTGAAAGATTAAGTAAATTAGGTGATAAGCTGATTGTTGCTGTATCATCAGATGAGTTTAATTTGCTAAAGGGTAAAAAAACAATCATACCTTATGAACAAAGAGCTGCTATTGTAGATGCTATACAATATGTTGATATGGTTATACCTGAAAACAACTGGGAACAAAAAATAGAAGATATTAAAAAATATAAGGTAGATATTTTCTCTATGGGTCATGACTGGGAAGGCAAGTTTGATGAATTAAAAGAGTATTGTGATGTTGTTTATTTGCCAAGAACAGCAGATATCTCAACAACTCAGCTAAAAACATCTCTTAGTAAAATTTCAGATATTAATATTGATGATATAAACAAAGCTTTTGATATATTAAAAAGGTTAAAAGAAGATTTTGAGTAAACTTGTTTGTAATAAAAAAATTTCAAATTTAATAAATTACTTTATAGTAATATTTGCATTTAGTATTCC
>JAMOMX010000063.1 GCA_027066935.1 Sulfurimonas sp.
GCCTTGGAATTATTGGAAAAAATGGTAAAGGAAAATCTACACTTTTAAATACTATTGCAAAAGAGTTAAAACAACTTAACGGAGAGGTAAACTACCACACAAGCACATCATTTGCACACTTTGGACAAACAAATATCTCCCATTTAAATCCAAACAATACCATTATGGATGAGATATATATAGGAAATTCTACCCTTAGTGAATCTAGTGTAAGAGCTATATGTGGTGGTATGATGTTTAGCGGAGATAATGCTAAAAAGAAAATTTCATTACTATCTGGTGGTGAAAAAAGTCGTGTAATGTTGGGACAAATTTTAGCTAGAAATGTAAACTTACTTTTTCTTGATGAACCTACAAACCACCTTGATATGGACTCGATAGAGGCACTTACTAATGCTATAAATAATTTTAATGGTTCAGTTATTATTGTAACTCACTCCGAAGAGCTACTCCGTAGAGTTTGTGATCGGCTTATAATCTTTGCAAATGATGGAGCTGAGTATTTTGATGGTGGATATGATCTATTTTTACAAAAGATTGGCTGGGAAGATGAGGAACAAGTTGAAAAAATAAAAGCACCCCCTAAATCAAACAACAAAGAAAACAAAAAACTAAAAGCAGAACTTGTAAGAGAGCGAAATAAAATAACATCACCCCTAAAAAAAAGAGTTGAAAAACTTGAAAACCAAATAATGGAGCTTGAAGAACTTTTAGAATCACACCATAAAGAGCTTATAGCGGTGTCTAATTCTGGTGATAGTACATCCCTTATGGAATTATCTAAAACTGTATCAAAAGAGGAGACTCAAGTAGAAGAGTTATTTGAAAGTTTTGAAGAGGCTCAGATGGAACTTGATGAGATAAATGAGAGTTATGAGAAAAAAATTGAGAAATTATCATGAACAAAGAGTTATATTTTCTACGCTCATCTGAGCAAAAAATTGTTAACGATTTAGTAAAATATGCTTATCCAAGAGATATGAATAATTTAAATATTTATACTGATTTTTATGGTTTAACCACTAAAGATTTAGGTCTTTATGCTCTTGTACAAAACAAAATAGCTGGTGCAATTTGGAGTAGAGAGATAGATGGTGTACCAAAATTAAGTGTAGCTATTTTAAAAGAGTTTAAAACACAAGGTATTGGCTCATTTATGATGAATCAGTATCTAATAGAAGCCTCAGCTTTATATGAAAGAATAGATATAGATATATCTCACAAACCTGCATCTATAAAGTTTTATGAGAAATTTGGATTTGAGAGATTAGACAATAATTTATTAACTAAAAAACTAGAGATAAAAGAGGTTGTGCGACCAACTGATGGTTATGACCCTACTCGCTGGATGGACTAATATGATTTAAAGAGCTCTATAGTTTAATATATTTTAATTCTAAAAGCTTATCATATATTTTTGAAACAATTTCTCCAGTAGCAGCTCCTCCATGCCCCCCATGTTCTACTACAACAGAAACAATATATTGAGGATTTTTATATGGCCCATAAGTAGAAAACCAAGCATGTGAGCGTTTATAATATTCCATATCATGCTCTAAAATTCTATTTTCAATATCTTGCATAATACCAACAACTTGAGCTGTTCCTGTTTTACCAGCAATTTTAACTTTAGAACTTAAGTATTTTGTTGCCGTTCCAGTAGGATGATTAGACACTTCATACATCGCTTTTCTAATAAGTGAGATCTTATTTAATTCTTTTTTATTTAAGATATTCATAATTTTTGGCTCTACTATTTTATTACCAATTTTTTTTGCTACAAATGGTGTTGGAAGCTTTGATGTAGCCATTAAAGCTGTAAATTGTGCTATTTGAATAGGGGTAACTAAAAAATTGCCCTGCCCTATAGATGTATTTACAGTTTCTCCCATATACCATGTAAGATTATATTTTTTTCTTTTCCATTCACGCGAGGGAACTGTACCTATAAACTCATTTGGCAAATCAATACCAGTTTTTTTACCAAGTCCATATCGAATAAATCCATCACTCATCTTTTTTATTCCAACTTTTAAACTCCCTTTATAAAAATAATCATCACAACTCTCACGAATAGCTTTTTTAATTCCAGTTGTTTCATGACCATTTTTTTTCCAGCATCTAAAAACTCTTTTTCCAAGTGGCATTGAAGATTTACAATCAACACTCCAATAGGGGCTTATTCCATTTGTTAAATATATTAAACCAAGACCCGTTTTAATTGTAGAACCTGGTGGATAAAGTCCATGAGTTACCTTATTTGTAAATGGTTTATCTAAGCTAGTTGATAAATGTTTCCATTGTTTATGGGAGATGCCCGATACAAAAGTATTTAAATCATATTCAGGAAAACTACTAGCGGATAATATAGCTCCATTTATATCCATCACAATAACTGAACCAGCCTTTTTATCAAATAGGGTAGATATATATTTTTGTAGCTCTATATCAATGTTTAAAGTTAATTTTCTATCTTCTTTTGCTTTTTCATATGACAGCTCTTTAATTACTTGATTGTTTGCATTAACTTTAACCTTTTTACTACCAGCTTCACCTTGTAGGTAGCTATTGTAGTATTTTTCCACTCCAACTTTGCCAGCATATCCAATTAATTTTAGTAAATTATTATCATCAATATCTTTAGCATTTGCTCTTGATACATATCCTATAAAATGTGCTGCCGTTTTACCATAGGGATAGTATCTTTTAGGTGCAGGTACGATTTTTATGTTTTTTCGAAGAGATAACTCTGTATAAATAGGCATCATTTTATCATAGGAAATAAAATCTACTATATCGATGAAATCATGGTTATAATAAGAATCATGCTTTTTATATGCTTTGATAAGTTTTTTTGGATCAAGTTCTGGAAGTAAGGATATTATTTTTTGAATCTCTTTATCAAAAATATCTTTATTTATTTTTTGAATTAAGTGTGGTTTTAATTGTATTTTAAATCCAAGTTTATTTATAGCAATTGGTCTACCCTTGGTATCTACTATCTCTCCACGAACAGGTGCAATTTTTTCTGTTTTAATTGTATTGTTAAGAGATAATTTTTCATAATATGTATTTGACTCTATAGCTAAAGAAAAAACCCTAACTATCAATGCTAACCACACCGATACAAACATAAATAAAATAAATTTTATCTTCATAAAAAATTCACAATTAAAAATTCTACTATTATGTAATAAATTATATAGTAACTAATCCCAACTAAAGGTAATAAAAACACAGTGGACATGAGTAAATTAAAAAAATAAAAACCAATATATGCCAATAAAATTATAGCTAATTTTATACATATGGAGCAGTTGAAATTTTGCTCTAATTTTGGCAGTACAAACTTATACACTAACCAAAAATATATAATTGTATTAAAAAGAAAATATCCTTTTTCACTTTCAAATATTAATAGGCAAAATGCAACTAGGAGGATAGCTATCGTATCATGATTTTTAAGTGATTTTATAAAAAGAAAAAATAAAACACCAAGCAATGGCGGTAAAAAGAGATATATACTACTTAAGCCTACATATACCACAAACAGTGTGACAAACAGTAGGTATTTTAAAGGTTTTTTATTAGGGATACTTCGTTGCATATCGGAAAGTGTTTACATTTAATACAATCGGCCCATATTTTATGTTCAGGGAGTGACTCTTTTGGAATTTCTGTAAAATCTAATCTTTCAAAAAAAGATTGTTTATAAGTAAGACTTAGTACTTTTTGTAATCCAAGTTCCTTACCTTCATCTAAAAGTTTTAAAACTAGATTTTTGCCTATATTTTTACCTCTATAATTTTCTTTTACTACAAGTGATCTAATCTCACCTAATGATTGTGAATGAATATGCAGTGCGCAAAAAGCGATTAGTTCGTTATCTTTAAAAGCTAGTGTATAAGATCTAATATTAGTAGCTAACTCATCATCATTTCTTTCTAATATAATTCCTAATTCAACCTCTGGAAATACTAATTTTTGCATATTTAAAATGTTATCTAATTTTGCTTTTTTATACTCAATCATCGGTAGAAAAATCCTCAAGTAAATCAAATAAAATCTTATTAACTTTTGCTAAACCTTTCTTTTTAGAGCTTGAAACCATTATTGCATGTGGAAATTCTTTTCTTAGTTTGTTTTGTTCTTTTTGATTTAATTTATCAATTTTTGTAAATAGTTGAAGAATATATTGTGATTCATTAGAGGTCTCAACTAAAAAATCACTTACAGATTTATCAATATCAAGATTTGGATGTCTACAATCTATAAGATGGATAAATATTTTTATATTTTCACGAGTTGCTATATAGTCAGTTAAATTTTTTTCCCAATCGCTTTTAATGCTTTTAGAAACTTTTGCATATCCAAAACCTGGTAAGTCAACAAACTTAGCAAACTTTTTTTGAGAGTTATCTCTATCCATAAAAGTTACATCAAAATAGTTGATTAATCTTGTTTTTCCTGGGGATGAGGATACTTTTGCTAACCCTTTATGGTTTGTAAGTGCATTTAAAAGTGAACTTTTGCCTACATTAGAGCGTGCCATAAATACTACTTCATCTTGAACTGATGACTCTGGTGCTCCTTTTATATTTGGAGCTGAAATTACAAATTTTGAATCTACTATTTCAATCATTTATCATCCTCTTTTAAATCAAATATCATTATAACTGGTTTATCGGTCTTGCTTTTTGCTTTAGCTTTACCCTCTATTGTTTTTATAATAACTTCATCTCCAATTATTTTATTTTTTTCACCAAGTTGAGTTATATGAACATTATCATAAAAATAATACTCTTTTGATAGTGGCTTGTATATAGCTTTTTGTGATACACCGCTATATTTTTCACCTTTTTGTGTTTCTATAATAAATGATACATTTCCCTCTGCTACAAATTTTATTGGTTTATTATCTTCATCTGTATATATAATAACCTTAGAGGCATTAAGCTCATCACCACCTTTAAGTATATTTACATCGCCTAAAAATGTAGATATTCCTTTGCTTTGATCTGACTCAAACGATTTTGCTTTAATTTGAAGTTCATTTGCATATAACAGCGTTGTTATTAATATTATAAATATTATTTTCATTATTTACTCTCTTGCATATTATAAATTGCATATACATTTTTTGATTTTATTGTATTATTTTTACTATCATATATAATTTCACTACCCTCAACGCGATTTAATCCCATATGCGATTCATAATCAACTTCACTTACTGCAGTATTGGTAGTTTTGTTATATTTTACCTTTTGGGAGGAAAAACTCAAACCATCTTCTCTTTTAAACTTTACATCACCATCTAAATAAACAATATCATTTTTATATAATCCGTTTTTAGCTTTCATATTTACCGTCTGCTCTTTGAAATTATCACTATAATCAATCCCCTCAACAACAAGTCTATCTTCATATTTAATCGCCTTATCACCTTTAATTAAAGAGGTTAGTCCTATTTTATCTAATTCATACAAAGTAAATGAATTTAAACTAAATTGAGCTACCTCAGTAAGCTTTGTTTTTTTTAATTTCATTGGTTCAAATAAAAAATAAATCATTGCCAAAGCAACAACTATTAAAGATAAAAAAACGTTTATATTCAAAGCCAAACACCCAAAAATTCATCTTTTTGATCATTTTGCTCAACTAATATTTCTATCATTTCACGAACAGCACCATCGCCACCATTACGAGATAAAACAAAATTTACTATCTCTTTAATATGATCAACTCCATCATTTGGAGTAAAACTCTTTCCAGCTAACTTAAGCATAGCATAATCATTTAAATCATCACCTATAGCAGCAACCTCATAGTTTTTTAAGCCAAGTGAGTTAATAAGTTCTTTTAAAACTTTTTCTTTATTTTTTATACCTTGAAAGCAGTGTTTTATTCCGAGTTCTTCAGCTCGTCTTTTTACCATTTTGGAATTTTTACCAGTTATTATAGCTACTTCATTACCCATCTTTATCCAAGTGGTTATTCCAAGTCCATCTTTTACATTAAAGGCTTTAAGTTCAATACCATCAGATGTATAGATTAAACTACCATCACTCAAGCAACCATCTACATCTAAAACAATAAGCTTTATCATAGTAGATCTTTTGTACTAGGTATTCCAATTTTCTCATTTTTTGTTGTAGCTCTACGAATAGCTACGCCAATAGATTTAAAAGCTGCCTCTATGATATGATGTTTGTTTTTACCACGCTTTTGAATTATATGTACACTAATATTTGCATTTAAAACCAATGCTCTAAAAAACTCTTCAACAAGCTCAGTATCAAACTCTCCAACCTTACCACTTAACTCTAAATCATAAACTAAAAAAGGTCTGTTGCTAATATCTATATCACACTCTACACATGCTTCATCCATCACTATAGCAGTATTTGAAAAACGTTCAATTGATTTTGCAGGATAGAGGGATTCACTAAGTAAAGAACCAACAACAATTCCAATATCTTCAACACTATGATGATCATCTATATGTGTATCTCCTACACATTTTATATCTAAGTCAATCAAAGAATGTTTTGAAAAACTCTCAAGCATATGATCTAAAAAACCAACACCAGTGTCGATATTGCTTTTCCCAGTTCCATAAAGATTTAATGAAACACTAATATCAGTTTCTTTTGTTTTTCTTGTTTTTGTAATCATTAATTATCCCTTACTATAAATGAATTTTGAAATTTACTATTAGCTTTATAATCACGTGCCTCTTGCTCACTTTTAAAGCCACTAAGCCACACTTTAAATGAGCGAGTTCCATCTCTATTAATATCTTTAATTATAGTCTTATAGCCATCAAGCCCATTATTTAACTCTTGTGTCTTAACAGCTCCATTAAAATTACTAAATGAACCAATTTGTATCGCAAAATTAGCCTCTTGTGCCTCTTGAGGAACAGATTTTAATTGTTTTCTAGGAGAGATAGTTTTTTTACCTCTAACTTGAAAACCTAATATTTCTATTGTAACAGGGGCTGTACCAACTTTTACCATATCTATTTTGTGTGCAGAAGCATTTGATAAATCAATTATTCTAGTTGCAATAAATGGACCCCTATCATTAATTCTTACAACTGTAGTTAAACCATTAACTTGATTTGTAACTTTTACAATAGTATTCATTGGTAATGTCTTATGAGCGGCCGTCATATCATGCATATTATAGGTCTCACCATTTGATGTTAATTTACCATGAAAATCTGGACCATACCAACTAGCATTTCCATTAAATTTATCACCAACATGAACAACTGATGGGTAGTATTTTATACCTCGAATTGTATATGGCTTCATAGTTGGATGAGAGTGTAGGCTTTCATCCATATTTTGTGAATGGGAATTTTTATCTGCTGAATATGTCTTAGGTGGTTTATATTTTTTATATACTTTTTCACCTCTTGTGCTACAACCACTAAAAGCAACAATAATAAAAATTAAAAATAATATAGATAATTTATTCATATATTTTCAACCTATCACCTGTTTTGATAAGTGAACTTGAGAGATGATTTTGTTTTTTTATATTGCTAATACTAACTCTATAAGCTATAGATATAGATCCTAAAGTATCACCTTCTTTAACTAAATAATAAGGCTCTTTATTAACTTTAAATCTAACATCTATTGGGACAATAATTTTTTGTTTTAATTTTAGTTTTGAACTTTTCATATTATTAAAATCCATAATTATCTTATAAGGCACCCCATATTTTTTACCAATATATGAAAGATTATCCCCTCTTTTTACTATGTGAACTTTATATATATTTTTAGTAGCATCTCTTGTATAATTTTGCTTAAATTCACTTAACTTGATATATGGAATATAAACTTCATAATTTTTTTCGTATGGCGGAATAAAATCATATTTAAGATGACTGTTTAATCTTTTTAATTTTTTTAAAGGTAAGTTTATTATTTTAGATACTCTTTTAAGTGATTCTCCACCTGATAATAAAATTGTGGACATAGAATAAGCACTAGCTCTATTTAATATATGCCCATACTCACTCTCTAATAAAAATTTATCATCATAACCTATGAGAGCCAAAGCTATAATTTTTCTAATATATCGTCTGCTCTCTTTTGGTATGTATCCCTCTTTAGGGTTTAATAAAACTGACAAATCGTCAGTTTGAGCTCTTTTTATCCCTTTGCTTAATCTTGCTCCACCACAATTATATGCTATTGCTGCTAAGTACCATTTTCCAAATCTTTTATGCAACTTAGAGAGATATTTTGCAGCAGCTTGTGTAGATTTAATAGGATCACGCCTTTCATCTACATACTCATCAATCTGTAAACCAAAACTTTTTGCAGTACGAGGCATAAATTGCCATAAACCAGATGCTTGTTTTTTGGAATATGCTTTATTAGAAAAGTTTGATTCTGTCATTGCTAGATATAAAAATTCTGGTGGAATGTTGTATTCAGCTAGTATTTTTTTAACAGAGGGGATGTAGATATAAGCATCATCCATAGCATTAAAAAAATGTTTACTTTTGTAGATTGCACTATTGTGTGATCTTAGTTCATTTAGAGTTTTATCATACAAAAATGATGCATCAATATCAAATGAATCAAGAAGTTTAATCTCTTTATTGTGATTAAAAGTATAATTTAGATTTGCGAATAATACAAACGGTATCAATATAAATAATAAAAATTTCAATTAGCATAACTTTGTTTTAAAATAAAAGTTAGATTTTATCCTAAATATGATTAAAAAAAAGTTTCCTTGCATTATTAGTTGTAATATTTTCAATTTTATGAAGTGGAATTTCTAATAATTCACTCATTTTTTTTGCTATAAAATTTGTATATAAAGGCTCATTTCTTTCCCCTCTATGTGGGCTAGGTGTTAAATATGGACCATCTGTTTCAATCAATAATTTATCTTTTGGTATCTTTGGCAAAATATTAATTAATTTTTTTGCATTTTTAAAAGTCACAACACCACCAATTCCAAAATAAAAACCATCATTAGCTAATGATAAAAGCTCTTCATCTGCATTGTAGCAATGCAGTACTCCACCAACTTCATTTGCATTTTGCTCTAGTAGTATTTTTTTAGCATCAAAGGAGGCATCTCTAATGTGAACAATTAGAGGCTTTTTATATCTTTTTGCTATCTCTATTTGAGCTATAAATATCTCTTTTTGTCTAAATTTTTCAAGCTCTTTTTCTTCATCACTACCCTCTAATCTATAATAATCTAAACCACACTCCCCTACAGCTACACATTTTTGATGATTTAAATAAGAACTATAAACTAAATTAGAAAATCCATCTAAATCATAGGGGTGGATACCTACAGCAAAATAAACATCATCATTTTTATTTGATATCTCAATCGCATAATCAAGTGTATTTGCATCAGCTCCTGGAATTATAAACTTTTTAACCCCATTTTCTCTAGCTCTATTTAAAACTTCATCTAAATCATCTTTATATCTCTCATTATCTAGGTGTATATGGGTATCTATTATCATTTATTAGCCTCTAATAACTCTTTTGCAAACTCTTTAGCTTCATTTGTAATGTTCTCACCAGATATTATTCTGGCAATCTCATCAATTCTATTTTGAAAATCTAGTTGTAAAACTTTTGATTCATCATCTTCTTTATATATTAAAAAGTGTTGATCACCCATAGATGTTAGTTGTGGTTGATGTGATATAACAAATATTTGAAAATACTTAGATAGTTTTTTAAGAACTTTTGCAACACTCATTGATTCTTCACCACTTAAATTTGCATCAATCTCATCAAGCATTAAAACACCATTGTTTGAGCTCATAAACTCTGCTTTTATGGCGAGTATCGCTAATCTTAACCTATTGAACTCTCCTGTGCTAACTTTTGCTATATCAACACCATTTAGATGTATGATTATCTCATCAAATCCAAATATAGATTTTTTAATATTTCTAATCTCTATTTTTGCATCTCTTAAATACAGCTCTTTTAAGTATTTATTTAGATCAAATTGAAAATTATCTATCTCTAAATGTCTAAAAGTTGATAACTCTTTAGCCAAAGTATCTTCTTCAAAAGCGAGTTTATCTACTCTTGATTGTAAATCGCCCTTTGTTATTTTAATATTTTCATACTTTTGTAACTCTAAGATTTTTTGCTCTTTGTACGCAATGGCTTCTTTTATACTTCCATATCTTCGCTTTAGTTCACCAAGCTCTTCTAGTCTATTTAACACCTCTTCTATATCAACTTCATCTAACGCGCTAAACTTTTCTTGTGCTCCATCTAAAGTTGCTCTTAGTTCATTCATAGCATCACTAAAAAACGAGCTATCAATCTCAAGTGAGTCCAAAACATTAAAAACATCGTTTTCACTATCAAATATAATATTAGCATTTTGAAGTGCTTCTAAAACTTTTTCTTTTTTAGAGAGCTGTTTTTTTATTTTTAAAAGTTTTTCATTTTCAAGCTCTTTAGGGTTTATACTCTCTATTTTTTGTATCTCAAATTTAGCAAATTCTTTTAATTCAACTATCTTTTTTTCTTCATCTTCAATACTCTTTAATTCAGCTTTTAAAGTTTTATGTTCCAAGTAGATTTTTTTATATTGTTTTTTGATATTTAAGATGTTTTTATTATTTTTCGATATTCTATTATCTAAAATATCAAGTAAATTTTCATTCTCAAAATCACTAAAATCTTTTAGACTTAGATGTCTTAAGTTAGCTGAAGCAAGTGACTGCATAACTTTCTTAGAGATACTTTGATTGTTTATAAAATATCTGGATTTTTCTTTTTTTATATGTTTAAATACATTTATATCATTATTTTCAAGTCCAAACTCATCCCCATCAAACTCCCACGATGTTGTAGATTCACAAAGACTTGCTTCACAACTTTGTGTACCAAAAGATGATAAAATAGAATTCATCAAAATTGATTTTCCACTACCACTAGGACCAGTAAATACTATAAGCCCACTTTGTAAATTAAGCTCAATCTCTTTAAAGCTAAGATAATCTTTTAAATAAAATCTCTCTATCATATATGTTTTATTTTCCCCAACTTAGTTTTTCTTTTAATATTTCAAAATAATCATGTTCTTCTTTATGAATTAATTTAACTTTTTTTGAAGCTAATTTAATATGTACACTCTCTCCTAATCCTAACTCTATGGTTTCTTGTCCATCTAAAATAACGAGTGCTTCTTCACTTGAAGTTTTCATCTCTATTGGATACTCTCCTGGCAAAATCACTGGTCTTTGTGTTAATGAGTGGGGAGAAATTGGTGTCAGTGAAAAAGCATTTGTTAAGGGGAAAATAACTGGCCCACCAGCAGATAGATTGTATGCAGTTGAGCCAGTTGGTGTTGATACTACAACCCCATCTCCATAATAGGTATTAAATGATTTAGAATCTACAAATGCCTCTATATGTATCATTTGAGGGACTGATGTCCTTGTGATTACAACATCGTTAAAGGCATACATAATTTTTTCTTTTTTATTCTGAGTAATTGTAACTTCTAAAATTGATCTCTCTTGAACACAAAATTTTTTGTTAATTAATTTTGGAAGAAAGCTATCAAAATCATCCATACTTAAATCTGTTAAAAAACCAAGATTACCAGCATAAACACCAAGTACTGCGATATCATGTTTAAATGATTTTCTAACTGTAGAGATAAGTGTTCCATCACCACCTACAGTAATTAAAAAATCACATTCTTCACATATATAATCTAAATCAAACCCTTTTGTAGATAACATTTTTGCGCTTTTTTTTTCTAAAAAAACTTCCATATTGTGTGCTAAAAGTATATTTTTAATCTTTTCATAACCAGTTTTTAATTCAGGGCTAGATGGTCTTAAAACAATACCAACTTTTTTAAATTTTATAGTTTCCAATTTTGCCCTTTGCTAAATATTTTAAGTTATACAGCTATTTCATACTATATTTTTATTATAGCTTAATCTCTTTAAAAAACTTATACAACTCTTTAGTTTCATCATACTTTTTAGCACTCTCTAAAACATACTTTAAAGTCAAAGGCAAATCTTTTAAATATCCATTTTTTCCATCACGAAGGTAGAGTCTTGCAAATATTCCAAGCACTTTAATATGTCTTTGAAGCCCCATAAAATCAAACCATCTTAAAAACTCTTCATCACTAACATCCAAACCTTTAGCATTACGAAAATAAAGTGCTAACTCTTGCATCTCTTTTGGTTCATATCTAACATATAAATCTTTTAAAAGTGATACCAAGTCATAAGTAACAGCCCCATTCATAGCATCTTGATAATCTATAACTCCAAGAGTATTATCTTTTGGACTCATAATATTTCTTGAGTGAAAATCACGATGAACAAAAAAGTTTTGAGGTTGCTTTAGTACCTCTTTTGAGATACTTTGTAATGTATCTTTTATCATATTTTTTTGTTTTTTATCAAGTTTAATATCTAAATATCTCTCTAAAAACCACTCTTGCATTAGATTCATCTCTTGTTTTAAAAACTTATCATCATAGATTGGAAGATTTGATATCTCCGCATTTTGCATTATCAATATCTCATCTATTGCTTTTTTATAGAGATCTTTAAAATTTGTTTCATCTAGTTTTGTAAGCAGGTCTATAGAGCCAAAATCTTCTAAAATCAAGTAACCTTTTTTTAAATCTTTAGAATAAATTTTAGGTGCATCTACGCCAACAGCTAAAAGTCTAGAGGTTATATCTATAAATGGTCTGAGCGAATCTAACTCTAAAGAGGAATCCATAAAAATTAAACTCTCACTCCCTTTTTTTAATCTAAAATATCTTCTAAAACTTGCATCTACTGAAGCTACTTCAATTTCATAATCTTTATATGGAGTGGTTTTTAAAAACTCTCTAATGCGCTGCATATATAGCTCCTAAAACTCCGTTTTGTTTTGCACCAGTTATATCTTTTAAATCAACTTTTTGTAGGTTTACTCTTTTGTAAGCTAACCAAGCAAATGCCATAGCTTCTAAAAAGTCGCCATTTATGCCCAGTTCATCACTTGTTTTTATATCAATGCCAAGAACTTCTTCTAATCTATACTTTATGAAACTATTGTGAGCACCTCCGCCACATAATACTAGTTGCTCTATTTTGTGAATTTGAACCTCTTTTTGGATAGATCTGAGTAAAAGCTCTACCAATGTTCGCTGAACATCTTGAGGATTATAAACTTTTAAAGATAGTTTTTTCTCTAACCACTCCATGTTAAATAATTCTCTTCCTGTACTTTTTGGAAAATCTTTTTTAAAAAATGACTCATCTAACATTTTACCAAGTAGCTCCTCATCTACACAACCACCACTAGCCCACATACCACCTGCATCATATTTTTGTTTTTTTATTTTATATATCCACCCATCAAGAAGGATATTTGCTGGAGCTATATCATAACCTATAGTTTTGTCATCTAAAATAGTTATATTTGCTATCCCACCAAGGTTTAATACTGCACTTTTTACTTTAGTATCACAAAACATAAGTTGATGAAAAGCAGGTGTTAAAGGTGCACCTTGACCACCAAGAGCAATATCTGCACTGCGAAAATCGCTTACAACATCAATATTAACATATTTAGACACAAGTGAAGCATCGCCTAGTTGCATAGAAAAAGGGTATTTAGAATTTGGTTCATGCCAAAGTGTTTGACCATGTAATCCAATAGCTTTTACTTTAGTTTTATCTACTTTAAAATGATCTAAAAAATTACTAATTGCTAATGAGTACTGCAACCCCAAGTGAGAGTTTAATTCTCCAAGCTGTTTTAAAGTTATAGTTGATGAGATGAGATTTAAAATATCATGTTTTAATTCTTTGTCAAAAATATACTCTTTTGAATATATCTCTTTACATCTTAGTTTAGATACCTCACAAAGAGAGATATCAATGCCATCTAAACTAGTACCACTCATAACACCAACATAGAGTTCAGCCATACTCTTATTTAACCCATAGGATACATAATTTCTTCTTGAATAGTCTGTATCTCTGACATAACATCATCGCTAAGTTCTACCTCCATAGCAGCAAAAGATTCATCTAACTGCTCAGATGTTCTTGCTCCAATGATGGTGGATGCTACAAAATCAAACTGTTTGGAATATGCTACAGCTAAAGTTACTGGTGAAATATTTAATCTTTTTGCAATCTCCATATATTTTGCAGTTGTAGCTAATGTTTTGTCATTTACAAATCTAAAACTTTGGGCTAAACCTCTATTGTCTCCACTTTTTAAATACTCTGAAAACCTAGCTGTTTGAGGGTATAACTTTGCATTATATTTTCCACTTAAAACCCCACCAGCTATTGGTGAATATGGCAGTAGTGAAATTTTTTCTTCTCTACATATATTTGCTAACTCATCTAAAAAACGTGGATTATTTAAAGAAAAATTATTTTGAATAGATTCAAATCTTGCAATGCCTAATCTCGAAGATGTTTCATTTGCTTTTGTTAAACCATAAGCACTGTCATTTGAAGTTCCTACATATCTAACTTTACCCTCTTTTACCAGCTCATCAAAAGCTTTTAAAGATTCTTCTATAGGTACTACACTATCAGGCCAATGCATCTGATATAGGTCAATATAATCAGTCCCAAGTCTTTTTAAACTTCCCTCTATTGCAGTTTTAATATGAAACTTATCTATAGCTGTCATACCATGACGAATAGGTGGAACAAACCAGCCACTAGCAGCTCCTGCAACTTTAGAAGCGATAATTAGTTTATCTCTTGGTTTGTCCTTTAACCATCTACCAATTATACTTTCACTCTCACCAGCATATTCTGCTTTAGGAGGTACGGGGTATAATTCAGCTGTATCAAAAAAATTAATACCAAAATCATAAGCTTTATCCATAATTTTAAATGATTCTTGCTCATCACTCCATGAGCCAAAACTCATAGTCCCTAAACAGATTGGAGTAACTCTAAGACCTGTTTTTCCTATATACTTGTATTGCATACTTTATCCTTACTCCCAGCTTTTCATCAACCCTTTGAGTTTATCAAATACTTCATTCATATGACTTTTAAAATTATCATCTACCGTAAAATTGCCAATCATCTCTTCAATACTGATTGTACTTAAAATTATATCACCATCTTTTTCATACAAAGATATACGACACGGAAGATAGATTGATAGTTCTGGATGGGCATTTAAAGCTTCGTGTGCAGCAACTGGATTACAAATCTCAAACACTGTAATATCTCTTTTAATTGGATAACCCTTTTCTTTGAGTATCTCTTTAAAATTATATTGTTTTAATACTCCAAAACCAATAGCTTTAGTTCTTTCATCCATCTCATCTCTAACTACATCTATACTACTACTTACTACAACTGAATAAATCATCTCTAAATCCTTTTTATTATAAATCTTTTTTTCTCTACTATAAAAACAACACTAAATGTAATCATATACCAAAGCTCATTAAAAGATATCAATCTAAACAATAGCATTTTGAACAAATAAAGCTAATATCAGAAGTAAAAATATTGCTCCAGCTTTATTGTATAACTTATTTGCTAGTATAAATAACAATGTAACTGAAACACCAAGCATTATAAGCATATCAAATTTTGTAGCTACCAAGTCAACAGTTAAAGGGTTGATAAGTGAAGCAGCTCCTAAAACCATAGAGAAATTAGCAACGTTTGAGCCAATTATATTTCCTATGCTCATCTCAGCATGACCTTTTTTAATAGCTACAAGTGATACAACAAGCTCTGGAAGTGATGTACCTAGAGAGATTAAAAATATCCCTATTATCCACTCACTTATACCAAAGATTCTTGCTATATTTGAGCCACTATCTATAACAAAGCTAGCACCACCTATTGTTAAAACAAAACCTATACTAAGAAGTATAATAGATTTTGTCCAATTGAACTTTTCTTTAGAAAGAGAATCATCAATCTCATTCTCCAAATCCTCTTTTGAATCAGTAAATAAAAAATATAGATATGATACCATCAGAAGAAGGAACAATGCACCATCTACTCTACTTATCTCTCCATCTTGTGTCATTATGAAAAATATAACAACAGGGATAATTACCCACGCACTATCTTTTGCAAATAAGTTTCTCTTTGGATTCATCTTTTTAGCTATTAAAAATACAATACCAAGCACTAGTGAGATGTTAAATATAACGCTACCAACAACATTTGCTACTGCCATATCACTTTTTCCAGCTGATGAAGCCATCATAGATGCTGCCATCTCTGGTAAAGAAGTTCCAAATGCTACCAATGTAGCGCCAATAACAAAATGGGAGATCTTAAAATGAAGAGCTATACGCTCAGATTCTTTGATTATAAAATCTGCACCATATATTAATGCTGACATAGCTGCTAAAAATATTATAAAATCCACTATTTTCCTTGTGTTCTAATTATTAAACTTTTTGGTAATTTAAATTTCTCAATCAACTCTTTTTCTTTTTCTCTCATTTGACCATCATCAATTTCGTGATCATAACCAAGAAGATGCAACAAACCATGAATAAAAAGTAAAGCCATCTCATCATCGTTAGTATGACCTAACTCACCAGCTTTTGTTTGTACATGCCAAGATGAAATAACTATGCTTCCTAATGGGGTGTTTGGCATATCTACATATGGAAAACTAAGCACATCTGTAGAGATATCTATACCTCTATGTTGTTTATTAATCTCACGCATCTCATCTTTGTTAACAATTAAAAGTTCGATCTCTTTGTTATTTAAAGGGATAGCTATAGAGTTTAAAAAAGATTCATTTACATCTAACGATGTAGTATTGTCAAGTTCAATCATAAGCGTAATTATATCTAATAAAGTATTTATTTATAGGTAATAATATTAATCGATAAAATGGTTTTGTACTACAGACTCTTGCAAAATTACAATTTATATCCACTTGTCAATATAAGAGATGTCAATATTAATATTTTAGTTAGGGCAATATATTTTTGTTGCAATGATTTATTAAATACTCAATAATGACTGTCAATATAACTTCCGATTATATTTCTTCTTTCGGAAACTTCAGTTGGTATATATTTTCCAAAAAGTTGTTTTTTTGCTTTTTCTTTCATATAGGGTATAGAAATTATTGTAATCCAAATTGCTAATATCCATATAAATAAATATGAAAATGTTTTATACCCTTGA
>JAMOMX010000064.1 GCA_027066935.1 Sulfurimonas sp.
AGCAACTACTAAGTTACCTTTATTTTCACCATTTACGATGTAAACTTCTTCTAAAGTGTTGTTAGTAGAGTTAATCTCTTGAAGTTCACTAGAACGCTCAACAGTGATGTTAAACTGCTCAACACCAGTAGAATCAGAAGTAGTACCAGTAGAAAGACCACCAATAACTAAATCACCACCCATTGAACCACGACCAACATCATCAAGAATGATAGTAGAAGTGATTAGAGAGCTAGAAACTACACCTGTACCTGGAACTTGATCTAGTAAGTATTCACCAGTAGCTGGTATACCACCAGATGCATTCCAGCTACCAGGTGCAAAGTCACCATCGCCATTGTTAATTAAAGAGATAGTTTCACCTGTGTAAGTTATTCCAGTTAATGTGTGGATAGCATCAAAAGTATTGCCTAGTCTTTCAACTGTTATATCTTCTAAACCAGGAGTTAAAGAAACTGCAAGTGAAACAGCTGCTTCTAAGTCTGCATAAGTTTTAACGCTTATAATATCTTGTAACTCTAGTGTATAACTAACACCATCTAATGAGAAAGTGATTTGATCATAAGGATTATTATTTAGAGGATCATTACCAACAGAAGTTGACGTAATATCCATAAGGTTAATACCTAGAACTGCACCAGACTCAACATCAGCAGCATTACGAAGTGAATGTTGGTCAAAGTATAAACCAAAATCAACATTACCTGGATCAGTTTGAACCATAGCTACTGTGATATCTTGAGTGATTTGAGAATCTTCAATACGAACATCTTCTATTGTTACATCAGCACGAGAGTTGTCTGACTCATAACGGTCAGTTCCATTCATACGCTCAGCATCAATTTGAACATCGTTCATATTGTTTTCGCCCTCATCTTGAGTACCATCTTGAGTTTGTGCACGAACTGAAAAAGTTTCTACACTCTCAGTATGAAGAGTGATTGCAAAATCTTGTGAGTTTCCAATATCAGCGTAAAGTGAATCGTTACCAGTACCACCATCAATCATATCGCCTGATTGTGCAGTGTTTTGGTTGTCAAAAATATAACCTAAAATAGTATCATTTCCACCACCAGTACTAATATTGTCTTGGTCAGCTGTTAGCAATACTACATCATCAGTTCCCTCATCTGGCTCTTCACCAGGATCTGGCTCTTCACCACCACTAGACTCATCAACTACAACAGCTATAATCGCAGCTGATAGCGTAGAAGTGTCTTCTGTAATTGTACTAATGTCAAATGGAGACATATCAGCTGAATCAACAGAGTAAACATTTGCAGCTGTATAGTTTGAGAATGCAACTTTGTTTTGAAACATATCTTGTGCATCGCCAGCATTAGCTGGATCATTTGCAGCATCAACAAGTCCAGCTACTACAGTTCCTCTATCTTGAGTACCAAGAGCAGCTACCCAAAAGTCAATTCCTACTGGATCTTCAGCATAAGTTTTACCCAAAGTGTTTAAGTATATAGCCTCTATAAAAGCTTGATCAGTATCTAAGCTAGCTCCAAAATAAGTAATAGCATCAGCAGATGCTAACATAGCTGTTGCAGCTGTTGATGTGTTGTCTTCAGCCATCCAAAATTCATTACCTTCACCCTCTGAAGCTCTTCCTAAAATTGCTACATAAAGTTCAGATACTTGTGTTTGTGTTATTGCCATATTTGTTTCCTCCTAAGGAATCGTTAAAAATTTTTAAGTAATTAATAAAAAATCTACCGTTAAAAGATTGCCCTCAAATAGGTGCACCACTCGAAGGTAATCGAAATTTTAACTGTAAGATTACATACAATTACCTCACTATCGATAGTATTTAAAAAAATACTTGTGGTAGTATATCATAGATTTCTTAAATAATTGTAAGAAGTATTGATTTATTTATTTAAGATTCTTATCTTAGTGATACTTTTCTCTACACTATATACACCAACTATAGATATGGCTAATGACAACGATGTAAGTTTAACTATGTATATAAATGTTATAGCAGATGGCACTCCAATATACTCAAGTACCCAAATAGCTAAAAAGTGAGTTAAAAACAGAGCGTAAGATAAAGAACCAAGAGTACTATTAAAAGATAAGCTGATTTTAAGTTTAGAGATTGCTAGTATGATGGGCACTCCAATTAAAATGCCTATAAAAGTCTCTTTTGTATATGTTGGAGAAAAAGAGTCTGTATATGAAAAAATTGGTACAGCTATAAGTATACTCAACCAAATAAATAAAATAAAAAATCTATCTCCTCTAGTGAAACTATATATAGCACTACCTAGTAAAAACATGAAAAAGACACCAACTATAAACCTGTATCCAAAATAATCAGGATTTATGATGGAAAAATTTGCAACTATGTAAATTATGAATGAGATAATAGCTAGGGCAATTTTCAATCTTTTAAACATTAATGCAAAAGGTAGAAGTATATATGCTTGGAGTTCAGTTGCTAGTGACCACGCTGGAGGGACTAACCACCAAGATGGTTCCCCTAATATAGTACTATCTATATACATAAAATAATTTAATGGAATTATTGTTAAGTTATTGATTACACTAATGGTTGTAAAACTTGGGTTTGAAAAAGATGTTAACAGTAAAAATAGAGTAGTTATAACTACAACATATATATATAGTGGATATATTCTTAAAAACCTATCTTTATAAAAAGCAAAAAGTTTATTTTTTTTATGGGCAAATATATCTATATATATGTGTGATACTACATATCCTGCCAATATATAAAAAATAACAACTGCTATAACTCCTGGGTTTAAAGTGTAAAATTTTACTTCAATATGTGAGAGCAAAACTAAAAAAGCTAAAAAAAATCTAAGATATCCAAACATATCTTTTAAAATATCTCAAATAATTTTTGTGCATTTTCTTTCCAAGAAAGATATTGCATTTTTGATGAAAGTGGGTGAGAGTTTTCTTTATATAGTTTTAACCAATTTTTTATAGATAAAGCTAACTCTTTTGAGTCTTTTGTGTCTTTAAAATAGTAGGCATTCGTAGATGCAACTTCACGAAATACTGAAATATCTCTTGCAATTATAGGAAGATTATATTGAGCAGCCTCTATTAAGGGGAGTCCAAAACCTTCTGCTTGACTTGCAGCAATAAGACAATCTGATGAGATGTAAATGTTGCACAGCTCCTCATCACTAATAGCTTCTAAATAAGTAAGTCGATTGTTTAGCTCAGGGTGTGAAGTAAATTTTTCAATAAACTCCTCTACCATCCAACCCTTTTTACCAACAATAATTAAGTTTACATCAACTCCCTCCATCCAAAGTTCTTCAAAAGCTTCTAACACTTGGGAGTGTCCTTTTCTCGGTTCTATAGTCCCTACCATTAAAAAAGTTGGTTTTTCTTTAATTGTTCTAGTTATGTTTGTTACTTCTTTTGCTATATTTGCTCCTAAATGTAAAGATGTAACCTCCACATCGCTAAAAGCTTTTACTTCTGCTTCTACTACATTTGAAATACAAATCAATTTATCTGCTACTTGTGTTATATTTTTTAACCACTGAGTATGAATCTGCTTTGATGATTTTGGAAAAAATTCTGGATTTAAAATAGGGAGTAAGTCATAAACTACAAAATAAAACTTTACACCTATAGATTTGTATCTTTCATATATACCTAACTCTATACTTTTAGATATCTCTTTGGCATTTAGGTCGAGTCCATAAAATATATCTCCACTATTTACATTTATTGGTTCATCTGGCAACTCTAGTGTTTGTAAATTTAAAAGTTTTGTTGTATAAGATCGAGCATAACAGTAGTGAGAATTTGATAAATAGACGGGCTCTATTCTTATATTGTCAGGGGAGTTTTTTATAAGTTCTATGAG
>JAMOMX010000065.1 GCA_027066935.1 Sulfurimonas sp.
TAACAGCTAACCATATTAAGATAGCTTTAGTTGGTCAACCAAATGTTGGTAAGAGTATGCTTATCAACTCTATATCAAATGCTCATTTGCATGTGGGAAACTTTTCTGGTGTTACAGTTGATAAAACAGAGGTATTGTTTGATTATAAAAATTATCATTTTACAGTAGTTGATTTACCTGGAACTTACGCTTTTACTGATTATACAATAGAAGAGAGAGTAACTCATAACTACCTTTGTGCTGAGAGTTATGATTTGATTATTAATGTAGTTGACTCTACAAATTTAGAAAAAAATCTTCAACTAACATCAGAGTTGATGAGTATGTCTAAAAATATTGTAATAGCTTTAAATATGAGTGATGAAGCACAAAAAGAGGGTATAGAGATAGATGCTGTCTATATGACACAACTTCTTGGAATACCTTGTATAAAAGTATCAGCTCAAACAAAAGAGGGTATTGATGAACTAATAGAAGCAGTAGTAGTGCAATATGAAGAAAAATTGCAAAAATCTAAGCTGATTTTTAGTGAACCAGTTGAGGAAGAGATAGCTCAAATAGTATGGTATTTAGAAAAATATAAATTTGGCGATACCAACTCTTACCGTCATGTTGCCATCAACCTTTTAAAAAATGATCAAAAAACTTATGAAAAAATTCATGATAACCCTATATGGGTAGAGCTTCAACCAATTTTAGTAGAAGCTTTAAAACATATAGAGCTTCATCATGATAGTGATGATATTAAAGAGGCATTTGCTGAAGAGTATGCTTCTTTTAATAGGGGTATAGTTGCTGAAGTTGTAAAGCAAAAAAACCAAATTGAGCAAAAAACATTAACTGAAAAAATAGATAGCGTGTTGATTCATCCATTTTTAGGAATCCCTATATTTTTATTTTTTATGTGGGGCTTATTTCAGCTTACTTTTGAGATTGGCGCAATTCCAATGGATTATATAGATGCATTTTTTGGGTGGTTTGGTGATACTATTGGTGCAACAATACCAAACGATGATGTTAGATCTTTAGTTGTAGATGGAATAATAGCTGGTGTTGGGGCTGTTGTTTTGTTTGTTCCAAATATTATAATTTTATTTATTGGTATTGCACTTTTAGAGAGTACAGGATATATGTCTAGAGTTGCTTTTTTACTTGATGGGTTTTTTCATAAATTTGGACTACATGGACAATCATTTATTCCGCTTGTAACAGGTTTTGGATGTTCAATTCCTGCTTATATGAGTGCTAGAATTCTTAAAAATGATCGTGATAGACTTCTAACTCTTTTTATCATAGGGTTTATGTCGTGTGGTGCAAGATTACCCGTATATGTACTTTTTGCAGGGGCATTTTTTTCGCACGAGATGGCTGGAAATATCCTTTTTATCATCTATATAAGTGGTGCAATGCTTGGTTTAGTTGCTGCAAAAATTTTAAAACTAACTGCTTTTAAGGGTGTTGATGAGCCATTTGTTATGGAGATGCCAAAATATAGACTTCCCTCTGTAAAACTTATTTGGCATACTGTTTTAACCAAAACTATGATGTATATTAAAAAAGCTGGTACATTTATCGCTGCTGCATCTATGTTAATTTGGTTTTTAAGTAATTACCCACATAATTTAGAACTAACTCAAAGTTATGAGAGTAAAATAGAGATTGCAGTAGATGAACAAGAAAAGGCAGATCTTTCAAACCAACTAGCAGTTGAGCATTTAGAACAAAGCTATTTAGGCTCTATAGGTAAGTTTACAGAACCAATTTTTGCCCCATTAGGATTTGATTGGAAGATGAGTGTAGCTTTACAAACAGGGTTAGCTGCAAAAGAGGTAGTTGTCTCAACTCTTGGGGTTTTATATGCCTTAGGAGATGAAGTAGATGAAGAAAATAACTCACTTATAGATGCAATAAGTAAAAATATACCTTTTGCATCAGCAATCTCTTTTATTGTGGTAATAATGATATATTTACCATGTTTAGCAGCTTCAATAGTATTTACTCGTGAAGCTGGTGGGATTAAATATTTCTTTTATCTATTGATTTTTACATCTATCACAGCATATGTTTTAGCGTTTATAGCTTATAGAATAGCTTTGTTATTTTAAATACAATATACTTAGGCACTTATTACACTAGGAAGAGATGATGAAAACAAATTTTTTGAAACTATGTACAGCTATTGCATTAATTATGAGTTTAGGGGTGCTTAGTTTAAATGCTCAAGCTCCTAAATCAACATCGCCATTTTTAATACAAGATAAGTTGCCACACTTTACAAAACTGGTAAAACAAAACTGGAATAACAAAGATTTAAATCTAATAGGCAATCAAAAAAAAGAGCTTTTAGAAGTTAGAAAAAGAACAATGACAAGCATAAAAGATCTATCTCCAAGGATAAAAAAGCTTGAGGAGGAGACGGTTTTATTTATTCTTCAAGGTGAGAGTCTAAACGATATATTTCAAATGGTTGAAGAGTTGTCTAAACTAAAAGCAGAAGCTACAAGAACACACATTATGTGTCTTCGTGATACTAAAAATATTTTAACAAAAGAACAGCTTGATTTTTTAACACAAACTCCATAGATTCCTACTCATACCTCATGCTTAAGCATGAGAGTAGAAAATCATAAATCTTATTTTGCTATAATTTCACCTTATTCTTATAAGGATATCATATGCTACTCTATATCCACATACCATTTTGTGATTCAAAATGTTCATACTGCGCTTTTAACTCTTATGTAGATAAATTTCATCTTAAAAAAGATTACATGAAAGCTCTTGAAGTTCAGTTAAGCCAAGAAATAAAAAGATTTAATGTAAACAAAAAAGATATAGAGAGCATTTTTATCGGTGGTGGTACGCCATCTACTATTTCTCCAAAATTATATGCACCATTATTCAAAATTTTAAAACCATTTTTAAAATCAGATGCTGAGATAACTTCAGAGGCAAATCCAAACAGTGCCACTTATGAGTGGCTTAGTGGTATGTTTGAGCTTGGAGTAAATCGAATAAGTTTTGGAGTGCAGAGTTTTAATGAAAATAAATTAAAGCTTTTAAATCGTTCCCATAATTCGCAACAGGCAAAAGACTCAATTCTAAATGCTCATAAAATTGGATTTAAAAACATCTCCTTAGACTTAATATATGCAACTTTTGGAGATACAAAAGAGTTACTTAATAACGATTTAATACAAGCCTTTAAATTGCCAATAAATCATCTAAGTGCATATGCCCTAACCATAGAAGAAGGCACCACTTTTGAGAGTAAGCCACAAATGTCAAAAGAAAAAATCAAACTTACTTCATGGCTCTTTAAATCAATCTCAAATAATGGGTTTGAACAATATGAGATAAGCAACTTTGGTTCATATAAAAGTGAGCATAATTTAGGTTATTGGCACTACAAAGATTATATTGGACTTGGAAGTGGCGCTGTAGGAAAATTAAAAAATGAGCGTTTTTATCCAACTAGCAACATTGATAATTATATACTAAATCCAAACACTATAGATTCAGAACTATTAAGTGAGGATGAGATAAAAATGGAAAAAATCTTCTTAGGGCTTCGCTCATGTGTAGGTATAAAAAAAGAAATTTTAGATAAAAAAGAATTAAAAAGAGCAGGGCTATTGGTTGTAGAGAAAAAGTTATATTTTAAAAATGACACTTTTTACAATTATGATTTTCTTTTAGCAGATGAGATAGCACTGTTTATATCTTGAGACTTACTTATTTTTATAATTGAGTATATCTATATTTAATCATTCTTTTGATAGAATCCATATAATTATATTTTTTAACAAGGTTTTATATGTTTGGTATGGGTTTTACCGAAATACTTATTATTGCTGT
>JAMOMX010000066.1 GCA_027066935.1 Sulfurimonas sp.
CGTGAGCCATTAGATCATGTAATAGGCAGGGCAAAAGAGCAATTCACTTTTCCTAGGCAATCAAAGCAACCACACCGTGCAATAAGTGATTTTTTTCATCATGATAGACATGATGTGATAGCCCTTACATGTGTAAGTGCTGGTGCAAAACTAAGTGAGATTGAACGCGGCATTTACGATGAGGGAAAATATACAGAGTATTACCAGTTTCATGGTCTTGGCGTTGATTTAGCAGAAGCATTAGCTGAGATAGCTCACAAACAAATCAGACTTGATTTAAATATAAGTGAGGGTGAGGGGAGTAAGCTTAGTGATGTTCGGATGAACAGATATCAAGGTTGTCGTTACTCTTTTGGGTATGCTGCTTGTCCTGATTTAGAACTCAATCGCCCTTTATTTAATCTTTTAAAACCTGAGGAGTTTGGGATAGAGTTAAGTGAAACTTTTCAGATTCATCCTGAACAATCTACTTCTGCTGTTGTGGTTTATCATCCTAATGCTAGTTATTATAATGTGTAGTAAATATTTCATAAAATCTAATTAACTTTTAAAAATAATAGTAATATAGTTGAACTTTACTCATTCTTTTTTTAAGTTAAAAAAGAACCAAAAAAACTTTGCAGAAGTCTCAAAGCTCACTTCGTGAGTTCCTAAAACAAAACTATTTTTGAACTAAAAATGTAAAACTCGCTTCGCTCAAACAGTTACATTTTTTTAACGTTCAAAAACAGTTTCATTTTAGCTTTTCGAGGTCTGCAAAAATACGCATGAACTTTTATGACATTGTTTTTTTGTTTAGCACTAATAAGAAAAAAGTTATTTTTAAAAAATGAAAATTTCTCATAAATATCCAAGCAGTTAGTAGCACACACCATGAATCGCCCATACAAACTTTAAAATATTTGGAAAAAGGGCGAGGACTGTTTGAGCGTAGCGAGTTCCGCAGACCCCAAATATTTTAAAGTTTGTATGGAAAAAGCGATGAATCTTGTGTGCGATTTTTTATTTTACTTTTTTCTAAAAAAAGTGATAGACAAGGATATAAAAAGATATGTTTTCATAAAATCTAATTAACTTTTAAAAATAATAGTAATATAGTTGAAACTTACTCATTCTTTTTTTAAGTTAAAAAAGAACCAAAAAAACTTTGCAGAAGTCTCAAAGCTCACTTCGTGAGTTCCTAAAACAAAACTATTTTTGAACTAAAAATGTAAAACTCGCTTCGCTCAAACAGTTACATTTTCTTAACGCTCAAAAACAGTTTCATTTTAGCTTTTCAAGGTCTGCAAGAATACGCATGAATTTTGTATGGAAAAAGCGATGAATCTTGTGTGCGATTTTTTATTTTACTTTTTTCTAAAAAAAGTGATAGACAAGGATATTTTTATAAAATCTAATAAATTTATTTGTTTCGTCACCCTGAACTTGATTCAGGGTCTAGTTTTTACTGCATTTTATATTAGATTCCCTCTCAAGTTGAGAATGATTGAATTAATAAGCTTAATATGAAACAGCTGTGACTGTTTACATATTATTATATTTATATTATAATTACTACATATATATAAGGAATAGATTTGTATAGATGGAATGAGGATAAAAACAGTATATTAAAATCTACTAGAGGTTTTAGTTTTGATGATGTTGTACTAGAATTATCCAATAATGGTATTTTAGATAACTATAAACATCCAAATACAAAAAAATATCCAAATCAATTTATATATGTGATTTCTCTTAAAGAGTACATTTACTACATTCCTTATGTTTTGGATGGTGATGATATTTTTTTGAAAAACATTATTCCAAGCAGAGTTTTAAATAAAAAATATAATAAAGGTTAAAAGATGAAATATACTGATGATGAGATTGAAATATTAGAAGCAATAGAAAATAATAAAGTTGAGTCTAAAGCATTTGACAATAAAATAATAAAAGCAGAAGCAACAAAAACAGTAAAATTTTTAAAAGAGAAAAAACAAATAAGTATAAATATGAAAAATTCAGATTTAGAGTTTATAAAACAAAGAGCAAATGATATAGGAATTTCTTACCAAAATATCATTCAAGCTTTAGTGCATAATTACGCTACTGGTAAATTAAAACTCACAATATAAAAATGCTATTCTATCCCTATCTCCTCAAGATTAGCAAACTCCTCATCAGTATAAAGTCTTGATACAGCAATGAAGCGAACTCCGAGTGGAATCTCTAAAGAGAAGCTAGAACCTCTTCCTTCTACTATGTCTATAGTTAAGTGAGTGTTTTTCATATACTTAAATTGTTCTGGTGCCATGTAAAACTCACATCCATGAATCTCACCCATCTTTATATCACGACTACCAACCATAAAATCACCCACTTCAAAACACATAGGAGCTGAACCATCACAACATCCACCACTTTGATGGAACATGAGTTCACACCCATGTTCCTCTCGAAGTTGATCAATAATTTTGTTTGCTTGTGGTGTTGAATCTACCCGTTTTGTGTATGGCATTGTTTAGAAAAATCCTAAAGCATTTTCATCATAAGATGTTAAAATATTTTTAGTATGGCGGTAGTTGTTTAACATCATCATATGTGTTTCACGACCAATTCCTGATTTTTTATATCCACCAAATGACGCATGAGATGGGTAAAGATGGTAACAGTTTGCCCAAACACGACCAGCTTCTATGCTACGAGTTAGTTTTTGCATCTCATGAACATCTCTTGTCCAAACACCAGCACCAAGACCGTACATTGTGTCATTTGCTATCTCTATCGCTTCATCAATATCTTTAAATGTAGTAACTGCAAGAACAGGACCAAAAATCTCCTCTTGGAAAATTCTCATCTTGTTATCACCCTTAAAGATTGTTGGCTGAATAAAACAACCATCTGGAAACTCTTCAACATTTTCTCTCTCTCCACCAATAAGAACCTCTGCACCCTCAGCTTTACCAATATCTATGTAGTTAAGAATTTTTTCATACTGATCTTTTGATGCTTGAGCGCCCATCATACAACTTGGGTCTAGTGGACTACCACGCTTAATAGCTTTTATTCTCTCCAATACTCTTGCCATAAATGGTTCATAAATACTCTCTTGAATTAAAGCACGAGATGGACATGTACAAACTTCACCTTGGTTAAATGCAAATAAAACTAAGCCCTCAATAGCTTTGTCAAAAAATGCATCATCTTTAGACATAATACTCTCCATAAACACATTTGGAGATTTGCCACCAAGCTCTAATGTAACAGGGATAATGTTTTCTGAAGCATATTGCATAATTAATTTACCAGTAGTTGTTTCACCAGTAAAGCCAATTTTTCTAATATCTGGATGGAGTGCTAAAGGTTTACCACACTCTGGACCAAAACCATTTATTACATTTATAACACCAGCGGGAAGTACATCTGCAATGATTTCCATAACTAAAAGAATCGACACAGGAGTTTGCTCAGCAGGTTTAAGTACTACACAATTACCAGTAGCAATAGCAGGAGCTAGTTTCCATGCCGCCATAAGGATTGGAAAGTTCCAAGGAATAATTTGAGCTACAACACCAAGAGGCTCATGAACCTCTTGAGAAACAGTGTTTGCATCTAAGTCTGAAACTGTTCCAGACTCCCCGCGGATAACACCTGCAAAATAACGGAAGTGATCAATTGCAAGAGGTAAATCAGCATTTATAGTTTCACGAATAGCTTTTCCATTGTCCCATGCCTCAGCTAAAGCTAACATATCAAGGTGCTCTTGCATCTTATCTGCTATAGCATTTAAAACTGTACTACGCTCAGTTACAGAAGTTTTACCCCAACTCTCAAAAGCTTTATAACCAGCTTTTACTGCTAGCGCTACATCT
>JAMOMX010000067.1 GCA_027066935.1 Sulfurimonas sp.
TAGCTCTTTCTTATGCTTCTGCAATTGGTGGTGGTCGTACTGCTATAATTGAGACAACTTTCAAAGATGAGACTGAAACTGATCTTTTTGGTGAACAAGCAGTTCTTTGTGGTGGTGCTACTGCACTAGTTCAAGCTGGATTTGAGACTTTAACTGAAGCTGGTTATGCTCCTGAACTTGCATATTTTGAGTGTTTACATGAGCTTAAGTTAATTGTTGACCTAATGTTTGAGGGTGGAATCGCTGACATGAGGTACTCTATTTCTAACACTGCTGAGTATGGTGATTATGTTTCAGGTAAACGTGTTATCAACGCTGAGTCTAAACAAGCTATGCGTGATATATTAACTGAGATTCAAGATGGTAGATTTGCAAAGGATTTCATTCTTGAGGGTCAATCAGGTTATCCTCGTATGAACGCTGAGCGTGCAAATGATAAAGAAAAACTTATCACTAAAACTGGTAATCAACTTCGTGAAATGATGCCTTGGATTGGTTCAAATAAAATCGTTAACCAAGATACTAACTAATATAACAATACGCACTTAGTGCGTTGTTATATTACTGCATACACTCACAAAAAACTTCACCTGGTCTTTGGCCATCTTTATGTTCTTCATTTTCTTTTAGTACTTTATAAAATTCTACGCGAAAAATAACAGGACCTGTAATAACAACATGATGATATCTTTCAGATTCTATCACTATAGGATGATCTTTATCAGCAACCAGTACATTTTCTTTATCATCTTCCCATATATATTCTAAAGACCCCTCTTCAACTACAACTAGACCAATTTTACCCTTTGGTGCGAGATGATTTTTTAGTATTCCTTTTACAACAGTAGTCTCTGTCATATTTGGAGTTTCTCCAACTTTAACAGCATCTTTTGGAAGTTCTTCATTTTGATAATTCATAGTCTGTTTCCTACTTTATTTAATATTTATAGTATTATAACCACTTATAAATTATTTTTATTATTCTGTATCAATTGTTAATACCTACCTTTTAATGTGGATTGGTATAAGTAAGAGGGCATAAATTCTTAATCATTAACACTACTTAGATATTATTTCGTAATTCATACAAGGATATATCTATGCTACTAGAATCATTTCTATCTTTTGGTCTTTTCTTTTTAACTGCTATCGCAGTTGTTATTCTTTTTCTATTTCTTTATGCGATAGTTACACCATACGATGATTATAAATTAATATTTAAAGATAATAACACTTCAGCTGCTATAGGCTTTGGTGGTGCTATCCTTGGTCTTTGTATCCCTCTTTATAGCGCACTTATTAGCTCAGTTTCTTATTCTGACTTTTTGGTTTGGGCTGGTGTTGCAATGTTGATTCAGCTTATTTTTGCTTTTGTTATGACAAGAGCAAAAGGTAAATTTTCAGTTGAGAAGCTAATAGATAAAGATGTTGTTTCAGTTGGTGTTTTAATGGCGTTTATATCAATCTCTATAGGACTTCTTAATGCAGGTTCAATGAGTTATTAATCTTTTTTTTGAAGGATGATAATCCCATCTTAGATTGAAGTTCAGCCTTTTGGATGATACAGCAGATACCTGCTCATTTTTGAATTTTCTTTTAAATATTTATTATTTTTTACGAGCAATAAGTAAAGTAGAGATATCCATAGAAAAACTTTTTGTATATAACATCTCAAAACCAGCTGTTTCAAGTTCTTTTTGCATGTTTTCTACTGTTGAAAACTCTTCTATTGAGTTTGGTAAGTACTCATAAGCTTCTTGGTTTTTGGAGATAAATCCACCAACTTTTGGTAGTATTTTATTTGTATAAAAATTCATTACCTTTGAGGGTAGTGATGGGCTTTCATTTTTCATAAATTCTAAAATCACTACAAGCCCACCAGTTTTTAAAACACGATTAAACTCAACAAGTGCAGCTTCACGCTCCATTACATTACGAATTCCATAAGTTATACTAATGATATCTGCACATCCATCTTCAAGCGGAATCTCAGTTGCGGGAGCTATATGGTAATTAAATTTAGGATATTTTTCACGAGCTACATCTACCATTCCATTTGATGGATCAACACCAACAATTTCACCAACTGCAATACCGTTAACTTCTGAACGTTTTTTCCAAAAATCCATCATATCGCCAGTTCCACACGCAACATCTACAATCTTATCCAAAGTATCACTAGCATAAAACTCATAAGCCAAATCACAAGCTTTTCTTCTCCATGATTTATCAACACCCATACTCATCACTCTGTTTGCTGTGTCATAAGTTGGTGCTATATCATCAAACATTGAGACTATTTTAGTTTGTTTTTCTTGTCTTTTTTTACCTTGGCTACTCATAAACTTATATCCTTTTTGGCAGTTGTTTCATCCACGAAATTATATCTTCTTTTTTTGCGTTTATCACATCAAACTTATCAGCAAAATGGAGATAACATAAGTAAAAATTTGTAATCTCTTTAGTTAACTCCATCATTTTTTTACTGCCCTCTATCATAATATTTTTATATCCATCTATATGAGATAAGTTATCTGAAATTATCACTTTTCTACTTTTTACATTAAAAAGAGGTATAGTTTTATCAAACTCTTTTTGGCGAGAATATATTAAAATATCTGGGGCTTTTCCATCTACTAGTCTTGCATCTAGCGTTGGTCTATCAGCGCGAACTGTACCACCACCAATAACCAATAAATCACAAAGGTTACGCATAGCGTGTACATTTTTTCTTGATTTTATAGTGCTAACTACTCCATCAGTTGAGCCATCTAGTCTTTGTGCCCATTTAAAAAAAACAAATTTATCTTTTTGCCATAAGTTAAATGGTTCTAATAGTTCATCACACTCTTGTTTTAAAATTCCAAATCTTGCATCATTGTTAAAATCATTTTGATACCTATCATTTGAACCTATATATATTTTTTTTATCTTTAATTTGTTAATTAAATTAGCACATGCTGGTGTTTTTCCTATGCTTGTACATGGTTCTAATGTTGTGTAAATAGAACAATTTTGAAAAATATTATTGTGATTTTTAATTAGATAGTTATGAATATCAGCAGAGTTTTCTTTTTGTAAAATATATTCATCTTTTGTGAGTTGATAGTATGCAGATTTTAATGCTTGCACTTCAGCATGTGGCGATCCAGCTTTTTTATGAGCTTGAACTGCTAAAAGTTCACCATTCTCGCTAACAACACTGCAACCAACAGCTGGATTTGGATATGTTAAACCTTGATATTTCCAAGCCTCTGCAATAGCAAGAGACATATAAAAATTAGAGTCTATTACCATTCAAAATAGGTCTTAGCTTTAAGTATTTCATTAAAGTCTATAGAGGTTTCTTCTCCATCAACATCAACAAATATTTTAGAGTTTTCAACTTTAGATAAAACTCCTCTTATCTTAGTTTTATCATTTAAAAGAAGTGATACTTTCTCACCAATTGAAAGATGATAATGTTTAAGTTTATTAAGTTTACGCTCAATTCCAGGACTACCAACTTCCATGCGATAATCACCAGAAACTGGAGGTGTAACATCTAAAAGAGGGGAGATTAAACGGCTAAGTTCAGCACATGCATCAAGACTTACTGGTTTTCTTTTTGAATCTTCAAACTCAGTTGATAAAACAGAGATACGATAAATTGTTTCATCAAACTCATTTACAGTTGAAATATCATAAAGTTCCATATCAACAGATTTTACAAATGAATTTATATCACTCTCAAGACTCATTTTTACCCTTTGATATTTTTTTAAATAACTCTTCTATTGTTTGAGTTTTTTTAAGATGCTCATCAAATTCAAAAACTAGCTTTGGACAGCGAAACCAACCTTGATCTTTTTTACAGTGATCTTCTATGATTGGACGAGCTTTTTTAAGTTGCTTAATATATACTTTTTTTTCTTCATCGCTAAAAAAACTAGGGTCTATATATACCTTAGCATCGTCACGGCCACGAGAACATTTTACTTCGATAATATCAAGTTCATGTAAACGATTGTCATTTAGTTGACTTAGGGCTTCTGGAATTAATTCTTGTAAAATAGAATCTGTTCTTTTTAGCTTTATTTGTGCTTCAGTCATTATAATATTACAACGCTACCTTTTGCTCAACTCTTTTGAATGTTTCAATAACATCACCAACTACAATGTCGTTATAACCTTTGATACCAACACCACATTCATATCCATTACCAATCTCTTCAACATCATCTTTAAAACGTTTAAGTGATGTAAGTTCACCCTCAAATATAACAACACCATCACGAATAACACGAACAAGTCCACCACGAATAAGACGACCATCAACTACAGTACAACCAGCAATCATACCTTTTGGTGTTTTAAAAGTGTCTTTAACATCAGCTTGACCAGTGTTTTCTTCATCATATTTAGTATCCATCATCCCTGTAAGCATAACAGTAACATCATCTAAAAGTTGGTAGATAATAGAATAGTTTCTAATCTCAATACCTCTTTGTTTTGCTAATGCTTTAACTGAACCAGTTGGACGAATATTAAACCCTAATAATATACAGTTTTCACTAGCGCTTGCAAGCTCTACATCATTTTCTGTAATTCCACCAACACCAGTAGAGATAACATCTATCTTAACCTCTTCATTTCTAAGTTCTGAAAGTGAAGATTTAAGTGCTTCAAGTGTACCGTGAACATCTGTCTTGAGAACAACTTTAAGAGATTTTAAACGACCCTCTTTAATCATTGCCGTCATATCTTCAAGAGAAGACTTTGTAGAGTGAGAAAGCTCTTTATGTCTATCATACTCATGTCTTTTTAGAGCATATGCTTTAGCTTCTTTATCATTTGACATAACTGTCATAATTTCACCAGATGCAGGAACTTCACTGAGACCTGCTACTTGAGCTGTATGAGATGGAAGCAAAGATTTAACTTGTTTATTGTTTTCATCTATAAGTGCTTTTACACGACCATAAGCTGAACCACAAACAACATAATCACCGACTTTAAGTGTACCATTTTGAACAATGACTGTAGCTACTGGACCGCGACCTTTTTCTAAAGATGCTTCAACAACAGAGGCTTTTGCAAGTGCATTTACATTTGCTTTAAGTTCAAGTACATCAGCAGTAAGAAGGATGTTTTCTAGTAAATCATCAATTCCCATTCCTGATTTTGCAGAAACAGGTATGAACTCAACATCTCCACCCCAATCAGCTGGATTCATTCCATGTTCAGCCATCTGACCTTTAACCATATCTGGTTGAGCTGTTTCTTTATCCATTTTATTTAAAGCAACGATGATTGGTTTACCAGAATCTTTAGCTAACTTGATAACTTCCTCAGTTTGTGGTTTTACACCATCATCAGCAGCAATAACAATAATAATAATATCAGTAATATCTGTACCACGTTGACGCATATGTGAAAAAGCAGCATGACCAGGGGTATCTATAAAGGTAATAGGGTTACCATGTTGCTTGATAGTATAAGCACCAATATGTTGAGTAATTCCACCTGCCTCACCCTCTGTTACTTTTGCTTCACGGATAGCATCTAATAATGAAGTTTTACCATGATCTACATGACCCATTATAGTTATAATAGGAGCTCTAGGTGTAGCATTTGGATCTTCTTCTATATCTTCTACCACATGAGTAAACTCATCTTTTGGATCAATTATAGTAACCTCAACACCAAACTCTTCTGAAAGAATTTCAATCTCATCATTTCCTAAGAAATCATTTTTAGTCATCATCATACCAAGGTCAAATAATACTTTAATTATTTCACCAATTGGTCTTTTTAATTTTTCAGCAAATTCATATACACGAATATCTTCAGGAATTTTTATATCTGTAACAACTTCATCTTCTTGTGCTGCTTTTACATATTTTTTACGTTTATCACGAGATACTTTTCTACCACGAGAAACATTTTTACCCTTGTTAGAATTTCTACCAGCTGGTTTTGGTGTACGAGGCTTTCTTGGTTCTTCTACAGGAAGTGGAGCTCTCTCTGTAGAGTTTAAGTCAAGAAGTGTAACTTGATCATCCATATCCATAGATACCTCGCTCATAGAGCCACCAAAAATATCCATCCTTGTACCTTGCTCTTGCTTTTTAGCAGAAGCTGAACTTGCTTTAGATTTTTTCTTTTGTGCTAGCTCTTCTAAAACTTCAGCACTCATTTTTCCATATGAAGAGACTGCTGCTTGTTTGGATGGTATAGAGTAATTTTCTTCAATTTTTACTTTCTTCTTCTTAACAATTTTAAGCCCACCAAGCTTTCTTTTTGGAACTTGAACTGTTTTAATAATTGGACCAGTTCTCTCTTTTTTAGGAACTTCTTCAACTTTTACAGTTTTTTCAGAAACTTCCTCTTTCTCTTTTGTTGATGCTTCTTCTTGAACAATCTTTTTATCTTCTGTTTTATTAGGCACTATCTCAGCTTTAGGTTCAACCTTTTTTTCATCTTCTATCTTTTCATCTCTTTTGACTTCTTCTGCATCTTTAGGAGTGTCATTTTTATTAGGTTTTGGTGTTTCTTTCTTAGGTTGAGGAGTCTTACCATTCATGATGTAATTTGCTATTTGTTCAGCTTGTTCCATGCTTATTGTACTTTGAGCAGATTTTACTTCTATACCCATCTCCGTTGCTTTATTTATAACATCTTTTGAAGCTATACCCATTTCTGTTGCAACTTCGTGTACTCTAACTTTATCTATCATCAGTGATGATCTCCTTTAGTTTATTCATAAGTTTTTCTTTATCGCCACTTTTACATTGGCGCATAAGTGCTTTTAATAATTTTTTGTCATCATTTAAGCAACTATCACACAAGTAAAAAGCTCTACCATTTCCATCAAAGGTTTTTAACAGACCATCTATACATTGGAATCTTTTCATATCATTTTGAATATTTCTACCTCTACATGAGATACACATTCTAACAATCTGGTGCGAATTTTTTGCCATTATATCTAAATCTTACTTTATTTAATAGGCTAACGCTCTATTATTAACCCATTGTTATCAAAATCCAATGTTTTAACCATAAAATCAGGAAATTTTTGCTTTAATTTATTTGAAATCATCGCAGCATCTTCATCATATACCATATTAAAAAATGTAGAACCACTGCCAGAGAGAGTACTCATCAATACGCCACTCTCATATGCTACTTTTTGAACACTAAAAAGTTCTGGTAGTGTTTTCATTCTAGCTTTTTGATGAAACCTATCATGAGAAGCCAATTTTAACATCTCCCAATCTTCATTAAAAAAAGCAGCTACACTTAGAGCTGAGTGTGAAAGATTATAAACTGCATTTTCTTTAGAGTATGATTTAGGAAGTACTGTACGAGAACGAGATGTATTCATCTGATTGTTTGGTATCACTACTATTGCTTTTATATAATCAGGTAGATGTTTTTTTTGTGAAAACACTTTATTTTTTTCAACTGTTGCTGCATTGAAACCACCCATAACTGCTGGAGTTATATTGTCAGGGTGGTTCTCATATACTAAAGCATGATTTAAAATTCGCCTTTTAGAAACCCTTATTCCTGCTGCTTCATGCGCTGAAGCAATTGCAGAAATTATTACAGCAGATGAACTACCTAGTCCTCTAGACATTGGAATTTGGTTATAAAAAGTAAATTTAAAGTTTTGCGCTTTATTTGTCAGTCTTTTATAGTGGTCATTAAATATCCCTACAAAAAGGTTATTTCCTTTTAACTTAGGATTATTTTCTCCCTCTCCTTTTATAGAGACACTAAAAAATTTTGATGGATGAAATTCAACACGATTTCTTAAGTCAATAGCTAAACCTAAAGAATCAAATCCTGGGCCTAAGTTTGCACTTGTTGCTGGTACGCTTATTGTCATTAACGACCTTTATTTACACAGCACCAATACCATATTGAGGGGCTGACATATTTGTAAACTCATTATAATAGAGCACATCTGGAAGTTTAAAACTACTATTCGGTGCCATTTCTAATTTTTGAGTTTTTATTTCTGATGAAATGCTAACAAAAAAGAGCTTTCCTATCGCTTTTATTGGTTGATTGTTATTAAAATAAAAAGCATTTGTTGCAAAAAGTGGTATATTTTTTAAAATACTTAAGGATTTTAAAAAAATATAAGCTATTTTTATTGCCATAAAACTTCCTGGTCCATTTGCATAAAAAATATTTTCTATCTCATAATTAGCTAAAATCTCTTTAAATATATTTGGTAATATTTCTGAAGTTTTTTCATCACTTTGTATTGTGTTTATCAATTTTTTATCTTCATATATTCCAATTAAAATTGGGGATGATAAAGTGACACAAATAACATCGATGCTCTTACGCATATGCTTTTTCAAGCTCCATTGTTTTTTCACCAATTAGCTCAATAACCTCATAATTTTCAGGGTTCTCAAGTAGTTCTAGTGTAAGCTTATGATTTAAATCATGACTTCCAGCCATCGCTTCATAATTGCCTATAAAATTCATCCCAATTAAGCTCATGTCACCAATAGCATCTAAAATTTTATGACGAACAAATTCATCAGAATATCTTAAACCCTCAGCATTTAGCACTTTTTTATCATCAAGAACTACCGCATTTTCTAAAGATCCACCTAAAGCTAAACCTTTTGAGCGAAGATATTGTACCTCATGCAAAAAGCCAAATGTTCTAGCACGAGATATCTCCTCTTTGTAGGATTGCTTTGTAAAATGCAAAGTATACTCTTGTTGCTTAATAACTGGATGTGGAAACTTAATAGTAAAATCATATTTTAAATTATCAGATGGGGAAAGTTTTACATATTTTTCACCCTCTTGAATAATTACATCTTTTTTAATACGCATTATTTTTTTAGGTTGGTCTAACTCCACAACTTCAGCTTCATCTAAAAGCATACAAAAGCTTGCACTGCTTCCATCCATAACAGGAACCTCATCCCCATCTACTATTATTTTTAAGTTATCAATTCCATAGGCATAAACTGCTGATAACATATGTTCTATTGTAGATATAACAAAACCATCTTTCCCTATAACTGTAGCCATCTTTGTATCAACTACATTCTCTGGAATAAGTGGTATAGCTACATCTACATCACTACGGTAAAATACAATACCACTGTTGGATTCAAGTGGTTCTATACGAAGTTTAACAGGTGAGCCTTTATGTAAACCTATACCGATAAGCTCTACACTTTTTCTAATAGTACTTTGATACATTATATTTGTCTCCTTTATCAAAGAAGTGCACCGCAGGGGTATAATAAATTCTTTGATAAATTCCCCTGATTAAAGCTTTATCTATTAGTGAGAACAGTTTCATTATCTAGCTTCCGTTTATTATTTTTTTTGCACTTTGCATTACATCGGTAATGTTTAATTTTATCCAAGTTGAGTCCATCCATTCAGCTGGACGAACTTCAACACCTTGAACTAATACCCCAAAGTGTAGATGATCACCCATAGCATAACCACTTTTGCCTGTGCGGGCTATCGCTTTTTTTGCATTTGAAAGATCACCAGTATTTATGTTTACACTAGAACAGTGACCATATAATGTATATAAACCTAAACCATGATAAACTATAGGCATATTACCATACAATCCATTATAATCTGAATATACAACATCCCCACCATTTTGAGGAATTATTTTTGCCATTGCATTACTAGCTAAATCAAGTCCTAAATGGTACGATTCGCTAATATAGTTTCCTTCGTAAAGATATTTTCTATGATCACCAAATGTTGCTACAACTTGTGCATTTTTTAATGGGTACATCTTATTAATTTTAAAATCATTTATCATCTCTTTTGAGACTTTTGAAGTAATTCTACGTATAAGCTTTTCATTTTTAGCACGAACATCTTCGTTTATAATCTTAAATTGCTCAAGTGGATTTTCAACTCCTTGTGTCTCTACAAACTCTTCAGCTAGTTCAGCAATTTTACCTTCTAAAAATTTATCACTAATCTTTATATGTGAAATTTTATATGTTTTTTGTTTTAAATAAAATGGAATATAACTTTTAGATACATTTTGAGCATAATCAGTTGCAATAATTGTAGCTTTGAAATTTTCACTATTTATTGGCCATGCTAATAAGGATATATAATACCCCTCTTTATAGAATGGTTGAGGAATGAATTTTTTATCATAGTTAGTTTGGATATATATATCTTTTAAGTTTTCATCATTAACTTTAAATATAACAACTGCTGAACCACCCTTGTTGATTTTGTAAGAATGAGTGATGCTAACAAGTTCAGGACGGCGTTTATCTATTGTTAATTCAAACTCTTTTATAGAGGTGTTTCCACTTAAGAAGTTCCACTTACTTGCATCGTTAGCTTCTACAATAATTTTAACAACTTTATCTTTCATAGCATAAGCGCTTCTAGGAGGTTCTACCTCTATATTTATACTATTTTTCAAAATAAGAGGTTGTTCTGAATAGAGTGTTTTTTCTCCAGCTGAACTTTGCAGTATAACTCTATATGATTTTATCCCACTAGCATCTTCTATTTTAAGATTTAAAGGTTTTTTTAAATTCCAATAACCATTTGTATCAAGAGTGATACTTGGCATCTCTCTCTCAAAGTGTGCTGAATTATAAAAATAAACTCCAATAGCGATTACTAATGCTAATACAAACATAATACCAAATGATGAACTTTTTTTTCTTCTCAATTAAAAACCTTCTCTTATTATCTCTTTGTTTTTGTATAATACTATTACACTCTTAACCGTCGGTAAACCTAAGGCTTCATTTACTACACAATATGCATCTATTATCTTAGCACCACTAGAGATTAAATCACTATCATCCAACTCAAAGAGAGCTAAACTTCCATCTTCAACAAGCTTTATTTTATTTAACAAAATTATTTTTAATCTTAATGTAGCTAAAGATTGGTAATTTAGTAAGTTTTCACTACATAAATTTACTTCTGCCTTATTCTTTACTAATACCTCTGCCATAGCAAATATCATACCATTTAGAGCTTTTGTAAAGCCATTTGTAACATCTATTAAACCAGCATACAAAGAGGTGGACATCTTAACATTTAACTTGATATTTTTACTCATAAAATATTCAAAAAGCTCTATGCAACTACCAACCTCAACTACATAATCAGCAGAAGATGGATATGAAGTTCTTAACTTGTCTATCCATGGAATAAAATTCAGGTTTAAATCAAAATCAAACTCTGGACAATAAAATGAAACTTTTTTATGTAAAGACAAAAAATAAGAGTAAAGAGCACTTCCACAGGCTAAAGCATTAACAGTTGGATTAACTTCTAAAATAATTATTATATGTTTAGTATAATCTTCTTTAAAATCTTCTAACATTTGAAATTATACTAAGTTTTCTTTTTATTCGTCTTATACACCATAGCTAAAACTTCAGCTACTGCTACAAATAAAGCTTCTGGTATGGGTTTTTCAATCTCCACATCAGCATATAAACTTCTTGCCAATGGTGGATTTTGAACTATTTGAACACTGTTTTCTCTAGCTATTTTTTTAATTTGTTGTGCTAAATAATCTTTTCCTTTTGCTAAAACAATTGGAGCACCCTTTGATTCTTCATATTTTAAAGCTACTGCATAATGAGCAGGGTTTGTAATAATTACATCCGCATTTGGAACCTCACTCATCATTCTATTTCTTGAGACTTCCATCTGTTTTTGCCTTATTTTAGCTTTTATTAATGGGTCACCTTCCATATTTTTCATCTCATCTTTTATCTCTTGTTTACTCATTTTAAGACCATCAAAATACTGTTTTCTAACAATAACAATATCAATTATTGCAAAAATAAAGATAATAAACAACATAACTAATGATAAAATTATTGCTTTATCTTTTAGCCATAGAAGTTGATCACCAAGACCAAATAAAGCAACCGTAGGTAGCTCTTCTATATAAAAAAAGAAAAAAAGAAAACCAATACCAAGAGTTGTAAAACTTTTAAAAGTAATTTTCATCCCCTCTAGCAGTTTTTTCATGCTAAAGAGGTTTTTTGCTCCCTTTATTGGATCTAACTTACTTAACTTTGGTTTTATGGCATCTGTTGTAAATAAGAAACCAAATTGAGCAAAAGCAGCAATAACCCCAGCAATTGCAATTGCAATTGCAATTGGCAAAATTATTAATAAAAATTCGCGAATAGTGATGATTGCAATATCTATCATCAACTCTTTATCAAGTGGGACTCCAAGTAAAGAAAAATAATATTTAAAAAGAAAAATCATATGAGATGACATATATGGAAATAAAAGTAAGAAAGCAAGTATTGCTATAAAAAGAGTTATAACACCTGAAGCATCTTGTGATTTGGGGACATTCCCCTCTTTTCTAGCATCTTCTATCTTCTTATCGGTGGGCTGTTCGGTCTTTTCCTGATCATCAGCCATAATTTATCACTTTAGTTCCATTTTTATTTGCTATCTCTTTAGCAAAATTATAAATCTCTACATCAAAATACAATAATAAATCATATATCTCATCTTGCACATTTTCATATTCTATCTTATTTATAATTCTTTCATAATGAAATATTCTTATATGATTTAAGCGTTTATCTAAAATATTACGGTTAATTAATTTTGTATTTTTAGATGGAATATTTGGAAAAATAAATTTAATATCTCTTTTCCTTATCATATTTGAGTATGATTTTCTAAATAATGAAGTCCAAAAACCAAAAGAGAGTTCTGCTAATATTTTATCATGTGTTATTAGCTCTTTTCTTTGTAGTATTTTATTTTTTGCTTCTTTTACTTTTTGTTTTGTATCTGTATGCAATAGATCACTATAAAGCCATTCATTTGAAATTTTTATAGTAAAATAATAGTTAATAGAGTTTCGTAAACTAACTTCAAAAATAGAGAGTAAGATATAGTATTTTTCAGATAGATATATATTTTGTTTATACTCATTCATATCTTTATAATTTTGCAGTCTTACATCAGATATAAACTGTTGTTGATTTTTTACTATCACTTGACTTCTCCTTTATAATCTTATATAATTTCACTATGACATCCAGTAAGCCTTTAGCCTTTGAGCTAAAGCTTGGGTTTCCTTTTATAAGTCTTTTATTATCTACACAAAATTTAAATTTACTAACTATCTTGCAGTTCCCAACCAATCTTTAAATCCAGTCCAGCCATTATTTTCATATACATAACTTGGTGTCTTTGGTATATTAGTTGGTTTTTTATCTAAATATTCAAATTCACTATCTGTATATTTTTTCCAATCATTTTCATTTGTTAAATTTAATTGATGCACAAAATCTCTAGCTTGCTCATAAGACAACCAAGTATTATCATTATTAGATTTATTACGTCTTTTTCTATTAGTTCCTAACCAATCAGCAATATCAACCCAACCTTTATTTTCATAAGTAGTATGTGGTGCAGAAGGTATATTAACAGGTTTTGGTTCAAAACCGTTTAGTTCATTTTTACAATATTTTCTCCACGCAGTTTGACCACTTAAATCTAAACTCACAGCGAACTTTCTAGCTTCTAAATAAGGTAAATATTTACTATTTCCTAACCAATCTTCCCAATTAGTCCATTCATTTTTATAATACTTCCTTGGGTCTCTAGGTATATTCTTAGAAAGTACTGTTAAATTAAGCATTTCCCCTTTACAATAACAACTCCATTCTATTGAAGACCTTAAATTTAAACTTCTAGCAAATTCTTTAGACTTTTCAAATGAATATTTTTCTGTGCCAAAAAAATGTTGCCAGCTAATCCACTCTTTTTCATTCTTATATTTACTATAATACGTATCAGGGTTTGCTGGTAAATTTTCAGGTCGATTCTCTTTTTTCCATTCTCTCCATTTGGTTTTTGTATTAATATTTAATTTTTGAATATATTTAGATGCTTCAGTATATGATAAAAATTCTTTTTTTACTCCAATCCAATCAGTATAAGTATCAAATTCAAAATATACGCTAGATGGTGTTCTTGGTATATTATCTGGTTTTTTTATCTTATCTTTATAGTGTCCATTGCAATATAAATGCCAGTCTCCACCTCTTTCTAAACCTAAGCTTCTTGCAAACTCTCTCGCTTCTTTAAATGGTAAATATTTTTCCCCATTGGAAAGAATTCCAAGCCAATCATTTGAGCCATTCCATCCAGTTATTCTGTAAATATTACTTGGATTTGGTGGTATATCAGTAGGTTTAATTGGTTTATCTGCCAATTCACCTTTACAATACTGTTTCCATTCTTTAAAATATTTTAAACCTAAACTTCTTGCAAATTCTCTTGCTTCTTCAAAAGGTCGCCATTTAAGTTTTTTAATTTTAGAGATAATAAATAATTTAATAGCATCATTAAACTCTTTTATATCTATGTTAAATCCAATAGGAATATCAAAATTTATCAATCTACCACCATTTGTAAGTCTGGCACTATCAGTGGTTTGAAAATAATCTATAATTCTTTCATCATTAGAAGCCAATGCTCTCAAAATAGTTATAAGTGCTTGAAAACTTTTATTTTTAATATTTTCTATATCAATATTTTCATCATCTATCAAAATAGGAACTAATACATAGCCAAATTCTTTATCTTTTGCTAATCTTAATGCTCTTCCAACAGCTTGAACAATGTCCACAGTACTTTGTCTTGGGTCAGCAAATAATATACAGTCAATATTTGGTACATCAACACCTTCAGTAAGGCATCTTGCATTTGTGATTAATGAGTTTTCAGCTTTTGAAAAAGTTTCAATTACTTTATTTCTTGTTGCCGTAGGTGTACCTCCACTTACATGAAAAGTATCTAAATCAGTATATTCATTAAAACTTTGTCTAAAAACCTTTTCTTGTATTTGAAAAAACTTTGCTCTTTCAATAGTACTATGAAATGAAATAGTATGTTTAATATCATATTTTTTTATAGCTTTATGTAATGCAACAGTTGAGGCTAACATTTCAGATTCTATCTCTTTAGTATAATTTTCATTTTGAGGTTTAACAAAATTATTATTTTCTATAAGTTCTGCAATTTCTTTTTTTGTAACCATCATAGCTATTATTTTATAATCACATAAAATAGGTGGTTCACTCTCTAGTGCTTCTTTAAATGTCAGTACTTCGAAATCCTCACCATAAAGTTTAATATCATCCATACTAGCAATTTCATCACTACTACGCTTATATCTTCTTTCAGTTGCTGTCATGAATAATCGTTTAATAATGGGTATATTTTTGTCAAATAATAAATGACTATATAAACTGCCTTTTAATCCAACAGTTCTATGAGCTTCATCCATAATTCCAAAATCATAAGTTATATTTGCTTTTTTTGAGGCTTCAGCAATTACTTTTGAACTGTGATATGTTGTAAAAACTATAGTTGTATCGTGGTTTGTATTTTGTAACCAGTTTGATATATAATCAATGTTAGTAGATACATCAATGCCTAAATCTTTTGTAGTTGCTGTAAATAGATCATCTATTTTTGAAACACTATCGTCACTACAAACTGCAATCCAATTGATATCAATACCATTAGCTACACTTTCTCTAGTCCAAACCTCTAAAGTTTGTTTGATAAGTGCTAAACTTGGTACTGCAATAAGAATTGTTTTTGATTGTAGTTTTTCAGCTATCCAATATGCAGTAAGACTTTTACCGCTACCACAAGCCATGATGAGTTTACCACGACTATTTTTCTCTTCTTCAAAATGTATATAAGCATTTTCTATTGCTCTAATTTGATGTTCTTTTGGTTTAAATGGATTGAACGTAATGAGTTTATTTTTTAATAATGCATTTAATTGTAAAAAGAAATTTTTGTCTAAACAATTCCATGTATTAGCCAACAAAAAAGTAATACTGTCATCATATAGCTTATCAAATTTATAGCTTTGCCTATTTGCTGTTGTACAAACTAGTTTTTGAGATATATTTTTACAAATATTATTTGATATATCTAAAAATGTTGCTATATCTTCACGCGTAATTGAACTATCTTCATCTGTTCTGTATTTACATTGAATAGCCCAATATTCATCGTCTTTTGTTTGAGCAATTAAATCTATACCTTCATCATTATTTGGTAGATTTAAATACTCTTTGATTTTTATAGGAACTTCATTTAAAAGCCATACTTCTTTGAATTTTGTTTTATATATAGGGTTAATTATTAAGTAATATTTTGTTATAAATTCAAAAATATTACCTTTTTCTTTGTTTGTTAATATATCCAATAATTCTGATTTTAAATTATTCCAATTTTCATATTTAATTAATTCATTTTTAATTATCATTTAAATGCTCCATAATAAAAATATGCTTACATGAGTTTTCGAGGATTATTTAAAGAATAATTACTTCTTATCTGCTTCCAGTCTTCACAGTTAGAAGTTAAGTTTTTTATATCCGCATTATACAGATTCATAATTGCTCATCCTTAATTAAAGAAAGAATATTAACATATTTTAATTTTAAATTACAAAAAATATATCATTTTGCAATACTTTTATAAACTAATTAACAATCTTCATAGATAAATCAATCCAATTAGCTTGATGGATTAATGCTCCACTGCTTATTGCATCTACACCTGTTTGAGCATAATTCTCTATAGTATCTAAAGATATATTTCCACTAGCTTCAAGTAATATATGTGAAAAATTTTCATTACGAAACTTTACCACTTCTTTAACTTGCTCTGGAGTCATATTGTCACACATTACAATATCTACACCAGCTTCAAAAGCAACTTTTGCAATATTTATTGTTTCTGCTTCAACTTCTATTTTAGCTGTAAAGGGAATCTGTTTTCTTGCTTTTTTAATGTAACTTTTTAAATCTTTTATAGTTTTTAAATGAGTATCTTTTATCATTAATGAATCATCTAATCCCATCCTATGATTTACAGCTCCGCCAACTCTTGTTGCGTATTTTTCAAATACACGAAGTTGTGGTCTTGTTTTTCTAGTATCTAAAAGTTGTACATTATATGGCTTGATAATTTTTGCATATCTATTTGTAAGTGTTGCGATTGAGCTTGCATGTAAGAGCATATTTAGAAGGGTGCGTTCTGTTTTTAAAACTGTATGAGAATCACCACGAATAATTGCTAAGATATCACCAACTGCGAAACTATCACCATCT
>JAMOMX010000068.1 GCA_027066935.1 Sulfurimonas sp.
AAAAAGGATTTATTATGGGATTTAGAATTAACACAAATATTGCGGCAATGAACGCACATAGAAACTCTTCAATGACTAACTTAGGACTTGACAAAAGTCTTAATGCATTGTCTTCAGGTTTAAGAATCAATAGAGCAGCAGATGATGCATCTGGTATGGCTATTGCAAACTCTCTTCGTCAACAAGCTCAAGGTTTAGGGCAAGCTATCTCAAATGCAAATGATGGTATTGGTGTTGCTCAAACAGCAGATGGTGCTCTAGAGGAGTATATCAATATAACAAACACTATTAGAACTAAATCTATCCAAGCAGCTTCTGATGGGCAAACTATAAATACTCGTTCAGCTATCCAAGAAGATATTGATCGTTTAATGGAAGAAGCACAAAATATTGCTACTACAACTTCATTTAATGGACAAAGTCTTTTAAATGGTGCTTTTCAAAATAAATCATTTCATATTGGTGCATATGCAGGGGAGACTGTAAATATCTCTATTGGTGATACTCAAACTGCTAAAATTGGTGAGTTCACATTAGTGGAGGGTGCGACGGCTATTGCAGCACAGTCTGCGGGGGCAGCTCCAGCAGCTTGGCAACTAGCAGTTACTGTTACAGCAGCTGATGGTACTACAACATCGGTTGATACAACCTCTATAACACCAGCATCAGGTGTTATTTCAAGTTCTGAGATGGCACAAACTGTTGTTGATTCTTTTAACTCTGCTGCTCAAATAGCAGGAGCAGATATTAGAGCTAGTAGGTATGAGTTAAGCACTTCAACTATAACTACTCCTGCATATGGAGTTCGTTTGGATTCTGGAAGTGATTTTGAAATAACAACAGCTACTGGAGCTAGTGTATCGGCAGGTTCTCATGATACAGCTTTAACCAATAACTTTGCTACCATCGATGTAACAACCCGTGAAAGTGCTGAAAAAGCAATTATTATTTCAGATTATGTTTTAAAAGATCTTGATAAAACAAGATCAGATATTGGTTCTGTTCAAAATCAACTAGAGTCAACTATTAGAAATATCTCTGTTACTCAAGTAAATGTTACAGCAGCGGAATCTCAAATTCGTGATGTTGACTTTGCAGCAGAGAGCGCAAATTTCTCAAAATTAAATATCTTAGCTCAATCTGGTTCATATGCAATGAGTCAAGCTAATGCTATTCAACAAAATGTGCTTCGTTTACTTCAGTAGATGAGTTAAGAGCGTAAGCTCTTTGCACTTTTATTTAAATATAAGTGTCATGCTTAGGCACTTGTATTTAATCTCTTAGATCAAAAATTTACTTATATACTTCTTTTTAAAACTTCATTTTATTTTTTTTTGGAACACTCTTTGCTTTAAATCCTAAATAACTATTATTAAAGGATTTATTATGGGTTTTAGGATTAACACAAATATTGCGGCAATGAATGCGCACAGAAACGCAACTATGACCAACATAGGATTAGATAAAAGCCTTAACTCACTTAGTTCAGGGTTAAGAATCAATAGAGCAGCAGATGATGCATCTGGTATGGCTATTGCTGATTCCCTTCGTCAACAAGCTCAAGGTCTTGGACAGGCTATTATGAATGCAAACGATGGTATTGGTGTTGCTCAAACAGCAGATGGTGCTTTAGAAGAGTATATCAATATATCAAATACTATTAGAACTAAATCTATCCAAGCAGCTTCTGATGGGCAAACCCTTGCAAGTCGTGCAGCTATTCAAGAAGATATTACCCGCTTATTGGAAAATGCACAAAATATTGCAACAGCTACCTCATTTAATGGACAAAGTCTTTTAAATGGTGCTTTTCAAAATAAAGCTTTTCATATTGGTGCATATGCTGGAGAGACTGTAAATATCTCTATTGGAGATGCACAAGTTTCAAATGTTAGTAAATTTTCTATGGCAGAGGGTGCTGTTGTTGCTGCACAATCTGGTGGAGCAGCTCCAGTAGCTTGGCAACTAGCAGTTACTGTTACAGCAGCTGATGGCACCACAGTAGCTGTTGATACAACTGCTATAACACCAGCGTCAGGTACTATTTCAAGTGCTGCAATGGCACAAACAATGGTTGATACATTTAATACATCTGCTCAAATAGCAGGAGCAGACATTAGAGCTAGTAGATATGAGCTAGAGAGTTCAACTATAGCTAATCCAGAATATGGTGTTCGTTTAGACTCTGGTAATAACTTCACAATAACAACTGGTACAAATGTTGGACATACAACAGGTACAGCAACCACTAAAAATTTAGATAATAATTTTGGAGATATTGATGTTACAACTCGGGAAAATGCTGAAAGAGCTATCATTAGTGCTGATTATGCGCTAAAAGAGCTTGACAAAACAAGATCAGATATTGGTTCTGTTCAAAATCAACTAGAGTCAACTATTAGAAATATCTCTGTTACTCAAGTAAATGTTACAGCAGCGGAATCTCAAATTCGTGATGTTGACTTTGCAGCAGAGAGCGCAAATTTCTCAAAATTAAATATCTTAGCTCAATCTGGTTCATATGCAATGAGTCAAGCTAATGCTATTCAGCAAAATGTATTGAAGCTACTTCAATAAAGAAGTAGCTTCGGTTTTACTTAGAAGATAAAAGATAACTATGCGCTATAATAATTTATATTAGAAGAGGTTATTTTGAAAAAATATATACTATTTGATAATGATGGCGTACTAGTTGAGACAGAAATATGGTATTTTGAGTCTAATAAAAAAATTTTAAAAGAATTTTTTGGTCTAAATTTAAAGTTTGATAAATATATGGAGATAATGGCTCGCGGAGGCAAGGCTTGGGAGATAGCAGAAGCTAAAGGTTTCTCCCAAGAAGAGATAACACAAGCTAGAATAAAAAGAGATATATGTTATCAAGATTATATAAAAGATGAAAACATTGCAATAGATGGTGTGCAAGATGTCTTAAAAGAGTTATCTAAAAAATACAAAATGGGGATAGTAACAACCTCAAAAAGAGATGATTTTGAGCTTATTCATAAGGGTAGAGGCATAGTTGATTTTATGGATTTTACACTTTGTGTAGAAGATTATAAATATTCAAAACCTCATCCAGAACCTTACTTAAGTGGGTTAAAACTCTTTAATGCGAAAAAAGATGAAACTATAGTTGTAGAGGACTCACAAAGAGGATTGACATCAGCCCATAAAGCAGGGATAGAATGTGTAATAGTGCATAATAATTTCACAGCTACACACGACTTTTCAAAAGCTACTTATAAGATAAAAAAACTCTCTGAATTAGAAAAACTATTGAGTGAGTAATGTTACAAAATGAACTCTATTTTTAAAAAGTGTCACCCTTAATAAGCTGTATAATTGACAGGTTATCTTTTAATGTTTATTCTATATACATTAAAAATAAATCTAAGGAGATGAAATGGCACAGAATAAACCAGAGTTTAAATCACAGTACGAAAACTTTATAGGTGGAGAGTGGGTTGCACCTGTTGATGGTAAATACTTTGAAGCATTTTCACCAATTGATAACAAACCAATGACCAAAGTTGCACAATCAAACAAAAAAGATGTAGCGCTAGCAGTAGAAGCTGGTTATAAAGCTTTTGAGAGTTGGGGTAAAACTTCTGTAACTGAGCGTAGTACAGTTTTAAATGCTATAGCAGATAAGATGCAAGAGCACCTTGATATGTTAGCTTTAGCTGAGACATGGGACAATGGAAAAGCTATTCGTGAAACAATAAATGCTGATTTACCTCTTGCTATTGATCACTTCCGTTATTTTGCTGGTGTTATCCGCGGGGAGTCTGGAACAGTTTCAGACTTAGATGCAAATACTG